>NZ_QXDL01000017.1:0-34345 GCF_003574345.1 Calidithermus terrae | reverse complement strand
GGCGGAGCTGGCGGTGCTGCGGGGGCTGAGGCGGACGCTGGGGCGTGCGGGGCGGGTGGCGGTGGTGTGCGAGCTGTACGACCCGGACCCGGCGGCGGTGGCGGCCAAGCGGGCCGAGGCCGAGGCGCTGCTGGCGGAGGCCGGGCTGCGGGTGGAGGGGGCCCTGGCCTACCGGGCCTCCACCCTCCTCTACGCGTATAAGCCTGCCCAGGCCGTGGCCCAGCCCGAGAACCGCCTCAAGGGGTACTCGCTGCTGGGCTGGCTGCTGGAGCCCTACGCCCGGGCGCTGTCGGCCTGGGAGGGCGCGGCCCACGTCCAGGTGCCGCTGTGAGCGAGGCCGGCCTAACTTAACCGGGCGGCGAAGCCGACGGGTTAACCCTTCCCAGAAGCCCTCCCTGCGGGGAGGAGGAGGGGTTGGACGCTTTGCCGCCGCGGCGGCAGCCGAGCTCGGCGACAGGGGCCTCGAGCACGGGTCCGGCCGGTCCGTTGCCGGCTTATACCGGGTTCAAGAGGGTAATCTCCAAATCCGAAGAGCCCCAGGGCGCACTCCTCCCGCGGGGCGCTGCCGCCCTCCGCCGCGCGGATAACCCCGATCCGGTCAGCCCGGCGCCGGGCTGACCGGATCGGGTATTCGAGCCGGGTGCGGCCGGGCTTCCCCGGGTGCCCGCGCCTCCGGTCGGCTGCCGCGTGCTCCGACTCCCGGGCAAGGGTTCATAGGGTGAGGGCTGTCCGCGAAACGGAAGGGCCAGGCCGCCGAGCCACTCGGCGGCCTGGCCCGAAGACGCTCAGTATTCCCTGAAGCTCATCTTCACCGGGACGATGGTCTGGAGGTCGAAGCTGCGCACGGTGGGGAAGTTGGGCGGCGCCAGCGTGCTGTTGGCGAAGCGCAGGTCGTAGTCGTAGGTCTCGATGTAGCCGCTGCCCAGGCCGCCGGAGCTGTTGAGCGTGCCGCGCAACTGGTCGGACGACTGGATCACCCCGCCGTAGACGTGCATCTTGCCCTGTTTGCCCCGGCCGCCGTAATTCTCCACGGCCAAGCCCTTGCCGCTCGCCCCGGCCAGGAAGGAGCCCCACAGGTAGATGTTGTCGGGGGCCTTCACGGGGCTGTCCTCGATGACGATGTGGTCGCGCTGGGAGAACACGCCCAGCACCGTGGGGACCGAACCGTCGGCGCTGACGCAGCGGGGGCGGCTGCTGGTGTAGCCGCCGTCGGCCACCTTGGTGGGGTCGCACTCGTAGACCAGGTCGCTGGTCACGCCGATCTTGTTCACCGCGGTGATGTTGAGCTGGGTCTCTTTGGAGAGGGCAGGCCGGATCTGGTCGGGGGGCGGGTGGTCGGGGCAGAGGTCGGAGTTGCCGGGGTAATCGACGCCGCAGGCCAGCGGGCCGCTGCGGCCGGGGCCGCGCAGGTCGTCGATGCGTCCGGTGACGTAGATCTGGCCCGTTGGCCCGCCGCTGCCGAGGGGGGCGTGGCCGTTGGGGACGCCCGAGAAGACCTGCAAGGGCCCCCCGTTGAGCCTGACGGAGGTGGTGTTGGCGGCGTAGTCGGCGGTGATCACCCAGGTGTTGCTGCCCTGCCTCAGGGTGTAGACCTGCTTGCCGTCGCCGCTGGCCTCGAGCCGGAGCTGGTCGAGGTTGCCCTGCACGTAGATCCCGCCCCGGACGCTCCCCCCGTCGTTGACCAGATAGACCCCGTCGGGGATCGAGGGGCTGCCGGTGCACCGCCGGGTGGGGGGGTTGTGCAGGCCCAGCCGGTAGCAGATCTCGGAGTTGCTCGGGGTCGAGGTGTCGAGGGGGTCCATGCCCAAGGCGGCGCGCTGCTGGGAGAGCGTGGAGTTGGGCAGCTCCACCTCGGGGGCGCCGCGGATGAAGCCCTTCTCGAAGCGGGGCACCGTGCAGGGCGGGCGGGAGTCGCCCCTCACCCAGACCCTGCTCGCGCCCCCGCACCTGCCGTTGGCGTTGTAGTAGTAAGCGCCGTCGTCGCTGGTGCTGATGACGTCCCGGAAGACGGGGGTTCCCCAGAAGCCCCACGCGTGGTTGGCGTGGACCGGCCCGTTGAACACGGTGCCCGTGGGGAAGAACCCCGCGTCGCCCTCCGCGTCGTCGACGAGGAAGAGCCACTGCGACAGCGAGGGCCTGCCCAGTTGGATCTGGAAGATCCCCTTGTCCTGCACGCGCCGTATCCCACCGCCGGCCCTCCCGGTCGAGGTGATGACGTAGTCGGCGACGTAGGTCTGGGCGGGCGCCTGGCCGGCGGTGGCGTAGGCCAGCCCGCGCAGGTTGCTCACGCTGTACTGGACGGTGGCCGAGCCGATGCCGCCGAGCGAAGCCCCGGCGACGCTGCCGAAGTTGGTGTTGAGGGTGTTCTGGATCGTGGTCGCCAGGCTGCTCCACTGGCTCTGGGGGATTACCCACTCGGAGTAGGGGTCGGCGGTGGCCGACATGAGCGGGAGGATGGCGTTGCGGATGTCGGAGCGGGCGGGGCCGGCCAGGGCGTAGCGGGCATAAGTCTCCCCGGCCTCGGCCACGGCGCGGGCCTGGGCGAGCTGGACGCTCGAGCGGCTCTGCTGCAGGTCGCCCATCGAGCCCACGAAGAGGATGGTGATCACCGAGACCAGAACGGTCAGCAGGACCAGGGCGGTGATGAGGGCGAGGCCGTGATTTCGCATGCTACCTCCTAAGGTCGACGGTCTGCGACAGGGTGAGGGTGTCCCGCGCGCCGTTGGGCAAGAGCTCGGCGCTCTGGCCCGTCAGGGCCACGCGGATCGCGCGGATCTCGTTCCCGACGTAGCGGCTGCCGGGGACGTTGGGGTAGGCGCTGTAGGTGCCGCCCAGGGCGCTGGCGGCGGCGTCCAGGGTCTCGTAGAACACGAGCTGGGAGGAGGGGTCGGAGGGGTTGAGCGGGACGCCGTACCAGACCTGGATCCTCGAGATGCCGAACGCCACCACGCCGGTCTGCGCCCCGGGGGTGCCCAAGCCGGTCCTGCGGAAGAGGACGGTCTGGCTGGGGTCGAGCGGGTCGGTCTGCAGGAGGTACGTGGCGATCTGGGCTTTGAAGATGTAAGCCGCCGGGCTCCACAGCCCCGAGATCCGGGTGGTGTTGTGCTGCAGCTTCTCGGGCGGGCTCGAGTTGCAGCCGGGGGTGCGGTGGTGCACGTGGGTGATCTGCATCAGTTGGTACTCGCTGCCGTTGAGCAGGATGGCCGTGTCCCCGTCCTGGAACTCGCTCGCGTCGCAGACTCGGGTCTCCGCCGAGTTCGTGAAGCTGTTGCCGGGCGGCTCGGCGACGCGGGTGCTGGTCCCGTCGAGGGTGACGATGCTGACCCGGGTGTGGTTGCTGCAGGCGGCGCTGGCGCCGCAACTGCTCTGGTTCCAGACGTGCAGGCCCGCCGCCGAGCGCAGGTCCTGGGCGATGAGCGTCAGGGCGGCCCGCAGGTTCTGCTGGGTGCTCAAGCGGGTGTCCTCGCGTCGCTTGTGCTGCAACGACGAGGAGATCGCCTGGGTAGCCAGCGCCATGAGGATCCCGACGATGGCCAGGGCCACCAGGATCTCGACCAGGGTGAACCCCGCGCGGCGCTTATTGGTCGACGAAAGTGCTGAGCGCAAAGCTGGCCTCCCCTCCCTTTACCCTGGCGTAGCGGATGGTGACGTCCACCCTCCAGACCTGCGGGCTGCTGGCGAACAACGTGGTCTGAACCCGGAAGGCGTAGCGCCCCCACTCGGCGTTGAGGGACGCGGGGCTGGGATCCCCTGCCGCGACGAAGGTGGGGTCGTTGGCGTAGTCGTAGCCGTAGCCGTAGGTCCTGGCGGTGGTGAAGGCGTTGAAGTCGAGGGTTTTGGCGCGGAACCGGTCCAGCCACCCTTCGGCGGCGGCGACCGCTTGGGCCCGCGTGCGGTTGTCGGCGTTGGCCTGCATGCTGCCGACCACCGACGGCGCGAACATCCCCAGGGCCAGGCCGAGGATGACCAGCGCCAGGAGCACCTCCATTAAGGTCATGCCTAGCTTCTTCAAAACGACCTCCTGTCGAGGTTGTAGGGACGTTTAGCCGGGTCGGGAACCAGGAAAAGATCGCTTTCGAACAGCGGACCCACCTCCATCCTCACGCGCGCCTCGAGCCGCCTCAGAGCTTGACGACCCTGACCGCCCCGGCCATGGACGGCAGGACGCGCAGGGTCCGCGCCCCGTCCGTCACCCGGACCTCGAGCGTGCCGGGGTCGAGCGTCATGTAGCTGCGGGTGTCGAAGGTGACCGTGTTGCCCACGGCGACGTTGCTCAGCCGTACCGACCCGGTGAGCGCGCGGGTTTGCCGCACCACCCAGCTCCCGCTGACCTGCTCCTCGAGCACGTAGGCGTTCGACCCGCTGACCCGCAAGCGCCAGGGGTTTCCGGTCGAAAGCCCACGGGCGCGGCAGCTTTGCAGGTCCTGCGCGAGCATCTCGGCGGCGCTCTCGAGGTTGAGCTGGCCGCGCAGCTTCCCCAGACCCATGAGGCCCAGGGCCATGACGCTGCCCAGCAGCGCCAAAGCCACCAACATTTCCAACAAAGTCAGTCCTTTTAAGGAGCGCATACTCGGAGTGTAGGTTAGATACTTATCAGAATTAAGGTTATCTTTAGCTTAAAACCGCCACCCCCATCTGGGGGTGTTTGGCGGATTAAGCCCCCTCATGATCCGGAAGGCCCGTTCCCTTAGCCAACCGAGGGAAAATTCGCGCCCTCATGAGAAGTTAACCGGGTGGATCGTGGCACTTGCTGTGTCAATCCGGCCGGAAATTGATCCGCGTCCATAGTCCTAAATGGCAGGATGCACGGATGTTCATGGCTTTTTCGGCGTTTGTCGCGAACTTCGGTTAAAGCAGGGGCTCGAGGACGTGCTATGGGCGGACGCTACGCCGCGGGCGGCATAGCTCGCGGGGGAGTGCCGCGGTCAAGTGGAAGCATTGCATTCAGGCGGCCGGGGGTTGGCCTGTTCCGTCCTCAGGCCGCGGGCAACAGGCTGAGGAAGGCCCGCACCACCTCGGGGTCGAGCGTCTTGCCGGCCTGGGCCTCGAGCTCGGCCCGCACGGCCTGGGGTTCCCAGGCCGTCTTGTAAGGCCGGGTGTGGGACAGGGCGTCGTAGACGTCAACCACGGCGAAGATGCGGGCCTCGAGGGGGATGGCCTGCTGGCGCAAGCCCTGCGGGTAGCCGGTGCCGTCCCAGCGCTCGTGGTGGTAGCGCACGACGTTGAGGGCGGTGTCGGGCAGGAAGGAGAGCCCCTGGAGCATCTCGTAGCCGATCTCCGGGTGGGTCTTCATGATGCGCCACTCGCCCGTGTTCAGCTCCCCGGCTTTCTGCAACACCTCGTCGGGCACGGCCAGTTTGCCCAGGTCGTGCAGGTAGGCCCCCAGGCGCAGGCCCTCCAGGTCGGCGAAGCCCAGCCGCTCGCCCAGGGCCATGCTGAGCGCGACCACCCGGTCGGTGTGGCCCTTGGTCTCGAGGTCGCGCAGCTCGAGGCCCAGGCCCAGCGAGCGCAGGGCGGCCTCGCGGGTGCGGGTGATCTCCTCGAGGTGGGCCACCCGCTCCAGGGCCCGCTCGAGGCGGCGGGCCACCGCCTCGAAGAGCGCCAGGTGCTCCTGCGAGACGGCGTGGGGCCGGGTGAAGGTGCCCAGGGCCAGCACCCCCACCACGCGCTCCCCCTGCGACAGCCGGGCCGCCAGCACCGAGCGGATCCCGCTGCCCTTGTACTCGCGCAGCGCGTAGGGCCAGGTCTGGTAGTCGGGGATCCACACCGTTCCCCCCTCCAGGGCCCGGTCCACGTTCTGCGGCCGGAGCCAGATGGGCGTGCTGCCGGCGACGCCGGGGTGAGGCTCGGGGTAGCGCCCGACCTGCACCACCGGTCGCCAGTGGGCGTACCCCTTGGGGTGCTCCTCGCTCGCCTCGAGCCGGTAGAGGCTGCCGGCCTCGAACCCGGTGAGGTCCAGCAGGGTCTCCAGCGCCCGGCGCGCGACCTCCGCGGGGTCGGTGAGGGTCTCGAGGTCGGCCGACATCTGCACCAGGGCGCGGTACGCGTCGGCCTGGCGCTGGGCCTGCCTGAGCGCGGAGAGCCTCGAGATGGCGACGCCCGCGACCTGGGCGAGGGCCTCGAGGACGTAGCGGTCCTCCGGGGTCAGGCGCCGCGGCCCGGCCAAGCCCTCCTGCCCGGCGGTGTCCACCGAGAGCACCCCGATGAATTGCCCCTCCGGGTCGGAGAGGGGCACCCCAAGGTATGAGCCCGCGCTGCGCTTGCCGGAGGCGAACTGCGAGGTCGCGACCCGGGACACGTCGGGGATGAAGAGGGGCGCTTTGTTGCGGTAGACCTCCCAGGCCACCCCCTGGCCGTTGTAGAACCGCAGCCCCACCGCCCGCTCGGCCGCGTACCCGGCGGCCGCGACCACCTCCAGGCTTTCGTCGGCCGGGTTGAGGCGGCTGAGGAGGGCGGAGACCGCGCGGGTCTGGCGCAACGCCTCCTCGACGGTGCGCCGGTAGACCTCCTCGGCGGTGTGGGCCGGGCCGAGCGCCTGCGTCGCCTGGGCCAGGGCCTCCAGCCGCAGCACCTCGCGGGCCTGGGCGGCCTGGGCCTCGAGCTTCGAGAGCACGTTGCCCACCCCCTGCGCCAGCACACTCAGCAACGCCGCGTCGTCGGGGGAGAACTCCTGCTCGCCGTGGAAGGCCAGCGCCCCCAGCGGCCCGCCCTCGGGGTCGAAGAGGGGCACGAAGGCCGCGTGGTAGCGCTCGGGGTCGGGCACCTCGAGCCGGTGGACGCGGGGGTCGCACAAGGAGGCGAACAGCACCTGGCGCTGCTCGATGGCCCGCCAGGACATCCCCTCCCCCTTCGGCAGCACGTAGCCGACGGGCGGCTGCGGGCCGAGGCTGCCCACCACCCGCATCACCTCGCCCTCGCGGCGGAGGGCGGCGGCCAGCGCGACCGGCATGAGCTCGGCGACGAGCCCGGGCAGCGAGGCCCACAGGGCCTCGGCCTCCTTGAAGCTCGCGAGCGAGGCCAGCACCCTCGAGAGGACCTCCTCCCGCTGCAGCCGCTCGCGGGCGCGCTCCTGCTCGCGCAGGGAGCGCAGCACCACCTCCAGGCTCTTGCCCAGCTCCTCGGCGAGCCCTAAGGCCTCGGCGCTGAAGGGCTCGGGGCTGCGGCGGTCGAGGTTGAGGATGGCCTCGATCTCGCCCCCGAGGGGCACGGGGACCACCAGCGTCCAGTGAAAGCCCGCCAGGTTGGACTCGACGGGGTGCAAGTCGGAGGGGTGCTCGGCGACGCGGTGGGCGCGGGGGAGGGCTTGCAGGGCCTGCTGGCGGGTGCCGCCGTACCAGGCGAAGACCCGCTCGGGCGAGAAGCGGATGGCACGGAGCACGCTCAGGTCGAAGCCGGCCACGGCGGTGTAGCGGTAGCCTTCCGGCCCGCGCACCACGATGCTGCCCGCGTCGGCGTCGGGGATGAGCCCCAGGGCTCCGGGCAGGGCCCGCTGGAAGAACTCCTCGACACTCCCCGACTTGACGAGCTGGCGCAAGAGCTCGAGCAAACTCCGGTGCGCACAACCCATACCAACCGCAGTTTAGACACCCCGAAGCCCCCCGGTAAGGTTAGATGACCCAGCGCCCTGCAGGGGCTTCGGCAGCGCCAGGGCCGCGACCCCGGAGGCCGGGAAGCCCCGGGTTTGACCGCAAGCCCCGGATAGCCCCACGGCGGCCCGGGCCCTAGGCTAGGGGCATGAGCCTGAGCCCCGAGGACCCCATCCACGCCGCCCGCTGGGCCGCCTTCGCCCGGCGCGACCGCAGCGCCGACGGCCGCTTCGTGGTGGCGGTGCGCAGCACCGGCATCTACTGCCGCCCCTCCTGCCCCGCCCGGCGGCCCAAGCCCCACAACGTGAGCTTCTTCGACACCCCCGAGGCCGCCGAGGCCGCCGGCTACCGGGCCTGCCTGCGCTGCCGCCCGCGGGAGGTCCCGGCGCGCTTGGACGTGGTCCGGCGGGTCAAGGCCGAGCTCGAGCGCGCCCCCACCCCGCCTACCCTGGCCGAGCTGGGCCGCCGGGTGGGCCTGAGCCCCTACCACCTCCAGCGGCTGTTCAAGCAGGAGACCGGCCTCTCGCCCCGAGAGTACGCGGCCGCGCTGCGGCTGGGCCGGCTCAAGGAGAGCCTGCGCTCGAGCGCCAGCGTGACCGAGGGGATGTACGAGGCGGGCTACGGCTCCAGCCACGCCCTCTACCGCAACGCCAACTCGCAGTTGGGCATGAGCCCCGCCACCTACCGCCGAGGAGGAAAAGGCATGAAAATCCGCTACGCCTTCACCGAGACCCCGCTGGGCCTGGCCCTGCTCGCCGCCACCGGGAAGGGCCTGTGCGCGCTGCACTTCGGGGAGGACCGCCAACAGCTCGAGGCCCTGCTGCGCGCGGAGTTCGCCCAGGCGGAGCTCGAGCCCGGCCAGCTCGCCGAGTACGCGCAGCCCATCCTCGAGCACCTCTGCGGCCAGCCCGCCTCCCTCGACCTCCCCCTCGACCTGCGCGGCACCGCCTTCCAACTGCGGGTGTGGGAGGCCCTGCGGGCGATCCCGCCCGGCCAGACCCGCACCTACGGCGAGCTCGCCCGGGCCCTGGGCGACCCCAAGGCCGTGCGGGCGGTGGCGCGGGCCTGCGGCGCCAACCCGGTCCCGCTGGTGGTGCCCTGCCACCGGGTCATCGGCGCGGGCGGCAAGCTCACGGGCTACCGCTGGGGTTTGGAGCGCAAGCGGAAGCTGCTCGAAGCGGAGCGAGCGGCGGTTGTCCGCAGGTAGCCGGTAGCCGATGACGCGGGTCGTACGTCGTACGCAAGACGCAAGGCGCAAGACGCCAGTCGTACGTCCTACTTCGTGCGTCGTACGCAAGACGCTGGACGCAAGACGCCAGACGCGGGACGCTTTGGCCCTCGGCCCTTGACAGACCCCGGCCTTACGCCTGCTCCCCCTCGCCCCAATCCGCCACCACCACCCGGTCGCGGCCCTGGCGCTTGGCCTGGTACAGGGCGCCGTCGGCCATGGCGAGGAGGGTTTCGGGGTTGTCGCCGTGTTCGGGGTAGGCCGCGACGCCGACGG
This sequence comes from Calidithermus terrae, assembly GCF_003574345.1. Taxonomy (NCBI): domain Bacteria; kingdom Thermotogati; phylum Deinococcota; class Deinococci; order Thermales; family Thermaceae; genus Calidithermus; species Calidithermus terrae. Next base: position 25,255 of record NZ_QXDL01000017.1, on the reverse strand, counting down.
AGAGGCTGATGGGCCCTAGGGTCTTGCCCTGGTAGCTCAGGGCGAGGTGCTTGGCCGCCTCGCGCAGTTGCTCGGCCCGGCGGCGGCCGTCCTCGAGGCGCGCGTCGGGGAGGATCACCACGAACTCCTCGCCCCCGTAGCGGCAGGGGACGTCCTCGGCGCGGAAGCGCGAGCGCACCAGGTGGCCCAGCGCCTGCAGCACCTGGTCGCCGGCCTCGTGGCCGTGGGCGTCGTTGAAGCTCTTGAAGTGATCGACGTCGAAGAACAGCAGCGACAGGGGCCGCTGGGCCCGGCGGGCGCGGAAGAACTCGCGCTGGAGGGTTTCCTCGAGGTAGCGGCGGTTGAACAGCCCGGTGAGGGCGTCGCGGATGGACTGGTGGCGCAGCGTCTCGCGCAGCCGCAGGTTGGCGATAGCCAGGGCCAACTGGTCGGACACCAGCATCACCCGCTGCTGCTCACGCTCGGGGGCCTCGGTGGGCGGCGGGCTGCCCAGGTACAGCAGGCCCAGCGTCTCCCCCTGGGCGCTCAGCGGCTGGCAGGCGTAGCTCGCGGGCAACGCCCCCTCGAGGTGCTCGCACCTCAGCCCCTTCCGGCTGTCGGCGACCCAGTGGAGCTGGCCGCGGCGCAGGCCCCAGCAGCCTTCGGGGCTGAAGGCCTCGGGCGGGGGCCCGCCCCAGCTCGCCAGCACCTCCATGAGGTTGCGCGAGGGGTTGAGCAGGTAGACCGCCCCGCCCGTCCCCTCGAAGAGCCCGGGCGCTACGTGGGCGATCACCTCGCCGGCCTCCTCCAGGCTCAAGCAAGCCTGCAGCAGGCTCGAGAGCTGGTTGAGCCGGCTTTCGAAGCTGCGCTCGGCCTCGAGGCTGGCGACCTGCTGGGCCAGCGCCTCGCGGGTTTGCTTGATCTCGGTGACGTCGAAGAAGGAGGCCACCGCCGCGTAGGGGCGCTCCTCGCCGGGGTGGAACAGCGGCTGGGCGTTGACGCTGATCCAGACCAGCGCGCCGTCGGGCCGGTGCACGCCCATGATGACCCCCTGCTGGGGCTGGCCGGTGCGCAGGGCCACCATGGAGGGGTGCTCCTCGCCGGGGAGGGGACGGCCGTCCTCGCGCACCGTGCGCCAGCTCGCCTCGCGCGAGCTGCGCCCGACCATCTGGCCGGGCGTGAGGCCCAGCAGGGCCCCGGCCGCGGCGTTGGCCGCGACGATGTGCCCCTGGGCGTCCTGCACCACCACCCCTTCGCTCAGGGCCGAGACCATTCCCCGGTACAGCGCCTCGCTCTGGTTGACCGACTCGAACAGCCGGGCGTTCTCGATCGCCACCACCGCCTGGTTGATGACCGTCTCCAGCAGCTCCACGTCCTGCTGGTCGAAGTCGCGCTGGTCGGGGCGGTTGATGGCGGTGAGGGTGCCGAGCTTGCGGCCCTGGTAGTGCAGGGGCATCACCAGCACCGCGCCGCAGCCGGTCTCGGCGCGGCGGCGCTGCACCTCGGGGCTCTCGCGCGGGTCGGGCCGGCCCTTGGGGGAGAGGGCGGGCTCGAGCTCGCGCAGGGCCCAGCCGGTGAGGCCTTGCATCAGCTCGTCGAAGCCCACGTCCACCACCTGCCCCGCCCCGGGGCCCGCCCGCACGCTATGGGTGACCCGGCGCTCCTCGAGGTCCATCACCATCAGCGTCACCCGGTCGGCGGGCAGCGCGGCGGCGACGTCGTTGACCAGGCCCTGCAGCATCTGGTCGAGGTCGCGCCTGTGGATGAGGGTCTGGCTCACCCGGGGCAGCAGCTCGAGGCGGCGCAGGCTCGAGCGCAGCGCGGCCTCGTTGCGGCGCAGGGTCTCCTGGGCGCTCTCGAGGCGGCCGGCCATGCGGTTGAGGGTCCGGGCCAGCTCGCCCACCTCGTCGGCGCCGTCCACCGGGGCCCGGTGCGACAGGTCGCCCTCGCCCAGAGCCTGGGCCACCCCCGCCAGGCGCTGGATGCGCCGGAGGGCGTGCAGCACCAGCCACAGCACCATCCCCAGCGCCAGGGCCAGCGCCGAGGCGGGCCCGGCCACGGCAAGCCACTGCGCCCGCCTCGAGGCGGCCTCGCTCGCGGCCAGGCGCTCCTGCAAAAGCGCCTGTTCGGCGGCCTCGAGGGCCTCGCTCACCCCCCGGATCCGGCCGAGCTGCTCCTGGCTTCGCGCCATCAGGGCGGGGGGCACCGGCTGGCCGCTCTGGACGGCCCGCACCTCGGGCTCGGCCACCTCCTCCTGCCAGCGCTCGAAGCGGGCGATCAGCTCCCGCACCCGCTCGGCCTGGGGCGGGTTGTCGTTCACCCGCGCCAGCAGCGCCTGGCTGACCTCCGCGAAGCGGCCCTGCGCCCGGTCGTACTCGGAGAGCAGGCGGGGCTCGCCGCTGACCAGGTAGCCCCGCAGCGCCGCCACCGCCTCCTGGATCACCTCGCGCTGTTCGCGCACCGCGGCGATGACCTGGAGGGTGTGGGTGACCCACCGGCCCGTGGAGAGGCTCGAGGCCAGCGCGGCGTGGACCGCCCACGAGACCCCCAACGCCAAGCCCAGCGGCAGCAGAAAGGCCAGCAGCAGCTTATGGCGCAGGGCCATTCAACCCGCCCTCTCCCGTTCGCGGTCGATCATGCCCAAGAAGGCTTCAACCACGGCGGGATCGAAGTGGGTGCCGGCTTGCTCTTGCAGGTAGCGCAGGGTTTTCTCCTGGCTCCAGGCTGCCCGGTAGGGCCGGTCGGAGGTAAGGGCATCATACACGTCCACGACTGCGAAGACGCGGGCCGCCAGGGGGATCTCCTCCCCCCCCAGGCCGCGCGGGTAGCCCGTGCCGTCCCAGCGCTCGTGGTGGGCGTAGGGGATCTCCAGCGCCGGGGCGAGGAAGGGGATCTGGGAGAGCCACTCGTAGGCGAGGACGGGGTGCTTCTTCATCTCGGCCCACTCCTCCTCGGTGAGCTTGCCGGGCTTGAGCAGCACGGCGTCGGGAACGGCCAGCTTGCCCACGTCGTGCAGCAGCGCGCCCCGGCGCACCTGGCGCAGCTCCTCCGGCCCCATGCCCATGCGCCGGGCGAGCTCGAGGGTGAGCTCGGTGACGCGGCGGGAGTGGTTCTCGGTCTCGTGGTCGCGCAGGTCGATGGCCGCGGCCAGGGCCTCGATGGTGTGGTCGTAGGCGCTGTGCAGCTCGGCGTTGGCCCGCTCCAGCCCGGCCAGCAGCTCGGCGTGGGCCAGCGCCACCCCGGCCTGGTTCGCCAGGGCCTTGAGGAAGGCCCGGTCGCCGGCGCCCAGGTGCAGCGGGGCGCGGCGGAAGGCCTCGAGCACCCCCTGCAGCCGCCCCCCGGCCAGCACCGGCACCGCGGCGTAGCCCACCAGGCCCTCCTCGCGGAAGGTCTCGACACGGGGGCTGTCGGCCCCGGCCGCCCAGATGTCGGGCACCTCCAGCGGCTCGAGCCGCCGGGCCACCCCGCCCAACAGGCCCTGCCCCAGCCGGACCCGCTTGCGGGCGAGGCCAGAGCCGCGGAAGCCCTGCCCGCCCACGTACTCCAGCTCCTCCGCGGCGGCGTCGAAGCGGTAGAGCGCGGCGGCCTCGACCTCGAGGTGTTCCAGCGTCTCGCGCAGGATGAGGGCGGCGATGTCGGCCATCCCCTCGCGGTTGAGGATGGCCTGGTCGATCTTCTGCAGCGCCTCGAGCTCCCCCACGCGCTGCTCGAGGCGGGCGTTGAGCGCGAGCACCGCCTCCTCGGCCTGCTTGCGCTCGGTGACGTCGCGGAAGTTGACCACGACGCCCCCCACGCTCGGCTCGAGCAGCAGGTTGGAGGCGATGGCCTCGAGCCAGCGCCACGAGCCGTCCTTGTGGCGGAAGCGCATCAGGGCGGAGCCCAGGCCGCCGGGCCGCTCGAGCACCCGCCCGAAGACCTCCCGGGTGGCCGCCAGGTCCTCGGGGTGCACCAGCTCGAAGGCGTTCTGGCCCAGCCGCTCCTCCTGGGAGTAGCCCAGGATGCGCGTGGAGGCCGGGGTGTCGAAGACGATGTTCCCCTGGGGGTCGAGCAGGCTGATCGCGTCGGGGGCGTTCTCCACCAGGGCGCGGAAGCGCCGCTCGCTGGCCTGCAGGGCGCGCTGGCTCTCGACCTGGCGGGTCACGTCCTTGGCGGTCACCAGCACCGCCGGCCGCCCGGCGTAGGTGTGCACGTGCGAGGCGATCTCCACCCAGATCTCCCGCCCGTCCTTGAGGCGGTGCCGCCAGGGGCCGCTGCTCTCGTGCTCCTGCCGGGGCTGGGCCAGGTTGGCCTGCAGCCGCCCCACCTCCTCCGGCGGCCGGATGTCGAGGAGGGTCATGCCCAGGAACTCCTCGCGGCTGTAGCCGTAGGTCTGCACGGCCGCGCGGTTGACCTCGAGGAAGCGGTGGCTCTCGCGGTCGTAGACCCACATCGGCAGGGGGTTCTCCTCGAAGAGGCGGCGGAAGTTGCCCTCGAGCTCGGCCCGCTGGCGCAGGGCCTGCTGGGCCTCGACCATCTCGCTGACGTCGTAGCCCACGGCCAACCCCGCCCAGACCTTTCCCCCGGCGTCGCGGACGGGCTGGACCACGACCTTGTAGTGTGCGCCGCGGTACTCGCGCACGTCGGTGCGGGTCTCGCCCGCCAGGGCCGCGCGGTAGAGGGGCTCGAGGTAGGGCGCGGAGGCCGGGACGGCCTCGGACAGGGTGCGCCCCTCGAGGTCCTCGCGCCTCAGCCCGGCCTCGGCCAGGCCCTGCCCTTCGGCCAGCAAAAAGCGCAGGTCGTGGTCGAAGAGGAACACCGCGCCCTTGGGGAGGTCGCGGGCCAGGGTGCGGTACATCTGCTCGCTGCGGACGAGCTCCCGGCGGCCGCGCTCCTGCGCGGCCTGGAAACGCCGGGTCAGCTCGAAGACCAGCAGCCCGCTCAGCAGCACGAAGGCGGTGCCCTTGAGGCCCTGCAGCTGGGTGATCTGCTGGGGGGAGAGGCCCAGCCCCAGCAGCACCCGGTCGCTCAGCACAATCCAGGCGATGCCCAGCCCCACGTACGTCAGGAACACGCGTAAGGGCCAGCTTCGCTCAGAAAGCATCGGCAGTCCCCGGAGCATCCGACCTCAGCGCCATGCCGCAGGGTTCCCCCCCTCCAAGCCCGTGCCTGGGCCATTACCAGGGTACAGGCAAACCCGGCTGAGATTTGAGGAAAAATACCCATCAACCCCGTCGTGGTGGGAGTGGAGCCAGGAATGGCGGGAAGGTTTCCGGGCCGCCAAAGCCCTACCCCCCGACGACCTCGAGCCGCGCGTAGCGCAGGGCCAGCCGCCGCAGCCCGTCGCCGAAGGCCACCATCGCCACCCCGTCCTCCAGCCGGATCACCGTGCCCAGCCCGAACTGCGCGTGCCGCACCTTCTGGCCCGGGCGCACGTTGTCGGGCGAGGCCACTGCGGCGGCGCGGGGCAGGAATTCGGCCAGGTCGCGGAATTCGTGGGGGCCGGTCGGGGCCTCCAGCGGCCCCAGCGCCTCCCACACCTCGCGCCCGGCGGGGGAGAGGCCCAGCGCCTCGAGCCAGCCCTCCCGCTCGGCGGCCGCGAACAGCCGCAGCACCTTCTGGGCCACGGCGCGGGCGTGCTCGGGCGGGGCGGGCCACCACCGGTAGAGGTAGCGCTCCAGGCTCAGGGCGCCGAGGTCGCGGGCGAGGGCGAGGGTCTCGAGGCTCGATAGCTCCCCGGCCGGCTTGGACAGCGCCGCCCCCAGCCGCTCGACCGCCTGCAGGGTCTCGGCGGCCTCCGCCTCGCGCAGAAAGCGCGAGGGCGCGCTCGAGCGGGGGGCGTAGAGGTGGGTGTCGCCCTTGCTGCGGGTGAGGGCGACGTAAAACAGCCGGCGCTCCTCCTCGGTGTTGGGGTTGCCGCTGTAGGGGAAGGTGCCCTCGGTGCAGTCGGGGACGAGCACCATCGGCCACTCCAGCCCCTTGGCCCGGAACACCGTCATCAGGGTGACGGCCTCGTCCGCGCTGTCTTGCTCGAGCTGGAGCTCGCTGAGGTGCCCCAGGTGCTCGCGCAGCTCGCGCACGCTGCCCTTGTCGCGCGCGTAGTCGAGGAAGGCCTTCACGCTGGCGGCCCGGCCCTCGCCCACCTCGGGGAAGCCGCTGTGGGCGCGCAGGTAGCGGCTGTACTCCAGCCGCGCGTCGAGCGCGGCCAGCACCCCGGCGGCCCGCTGGCCCTGGGCCTGCCCCAGCCACTCGAGCACCCCCGCCAGCTCCTCCAGCCGCTCGCGCTGGCGCCCCTCGGCCTCGGGGGCGGCCTGCCGCAGGGCCTGGCTCAGGGGCACGCGCTGGGCGGCGGCCCGCTTGCGGATGGCCTCGGCCAGGGTGCGGCTCAGGTAGCGGGTGGGGCGGTTGTAGGCCAGGCCCCAGGCCTGGGCCAGGCGCCCGGGGTCGGGCTCGGCCTCGAGGCGCCCGAGCTCGAGGTAGGCCAGCAGGGTCTCGATCTCGGGGCGGCGGTAGAAGGGCGGGCTGCCCACCACCCGGTAGGGGATCTGGGCCTCGATGAGGGCCTGCTCGATGTAGGGCGTCTGGGCGTAGAGCCGCACCAAAACGGCGACGTCGCCCGGGCGCAGCCCCCGCCGCAGGGCCTCGGCGACCTCCCCCACCACCGCGCGGGCCTGGTCGGGCACGCTCTCGGGGCTGTGGACGAGGACCTGCCCCTCGAAGCCGCGGGTCAGGCTCAGCCGCTTGGGCTCGCGCTGGCGGTTGTGGGCGATGAGGCGCCCGGCCAGCGCCACCTGCGCCGCCGAGCAGCGGAAGCTGTCGCGGATGAGGTACTTCTTCGCCCCGTAGCGCCGCTCGAACTCGAGGATGAAGCGCGGGCTGGCGCCGCGCCACTCGTAGATGGTCTGGTCGTCGTCGCCCACCACCATGTAGTTGCGCTCGGGGGTGAGGGCGTGCAGGATCTCCGACTGGGCCAAGTTCACGTCCTGGAACTCGTCCACGAGCACCGCCTGGAAGCCCTTAGCCATGGCCTGCGCCAGCCCCTCGTGCCGCACCAGCAGCTCCCAGCCGCCCATCAGGAGGTCGTCGTACGTCAGCGCGCCCTCCTCCTGCCGCACCTGCTCGTAGAGGCGGTAGAGGTCTAAGTACCACTCGAGCCCCGCCGGGGCCTGGGCCTGCTGCGCCACCTTCCAGGCCTGAGGGGGCAGGGCGGCGGCCTCGAGGTCGGCGTAGTGGAGGTTGCCCTTGCAGGCCCCCACGTAGCTCAGGAAGTCCTCGAGGTCGAGGGCCTCGAGCTCCTCGGCGTAGCCCACCCGCAGCTCGCGCGCCCGCCGCAGGGTCTTCGTCAGCAGCGCGCGCTCCTGCCCCTCGCCCAGCGGCTCGTCCTTCAGCGCGACCAGCCCCTCCTTGGCCGCCCGCCGCACGATCCACAGCCCCAGCGCGTGCAGCGTCGAGGTGCGCACCGCGTCGCAGTGCGGCCACGCCGAGAGGGCGCGCTTGAGGTCGGCCACGGCCATGCGGCTGAAGGAGGTCAGCAGGATGCGCCGGGGGTCGAAGACCCGCTGCCGCACCAGCCGCTCGACCCGGTGCACCAGCGCGGTGGTCTTGCCCGCCCCCGCCACGGCGAACACCAGCGCGGGCCCGTGGTCGTGGGCCACGATGGCTTCTTGCTCGTCGGTCAGGCGCACCGCCATGGGCTTATAGCCTACCAAAAGCTCCCCGGAGCCGGTCATCGTCGAGGGTCAAAAAGCGGAAAACCCAAGCGGATTTGAAAAACCCAAGCGGCTGTTGTACCTTGTAGTGAGGGAGACTGATATCCTCTTGGGTAAATGCCGAGCCGCAGGATAGGTGGCTTCCGGATAGTTATATATCCCAACGATCATCGCCCTCCCCACGTTCACGTCATGACCGCCGGTGGTGAAGTCCTTATCCTCCTCGGCCTCGACGGAGAGGCTGTAGAGATTCGGGAGATTCGCGGGGCCGTCAAAAACGGCGACGCGGTGAGGGCTATAGAAACAGTGAGTCGAAACAACGATTCCCTGTTGGAATGGTGGCGAGAGATCCATGGTGACTGCTGATCTTCTTAGACAAATTGAGGCCGCTCGGAAGGCGGGTGAGTCGGCGGAGCGGACCGAGCCCGCTGCCCGCCAAGCCCGCTACAACCCACTGTCGCGGGAACTCGAGGTCGAGCTCAGGGATGGCCGCCGCATATCGGTCAGCGTTGACCTGATCGAGGGTTTACAGGGGGCGAGCGACGAGGCGTTGAGCGGGGTCGAGGTGACCCCGGCCGGGACCGGTCTCCACTGGGAAGCGCTGGATGCCGACGTGAGCGTGCCTTTCCTCGTAAAGGGTGTCTACGGGACGCGAGCGTGGATGGCTCGTTTAGGGCGGCGAGGGGGTAAGGTCAGCAGCCCGGCCAAAGCCGCAGCGGCTCGAGAGAACGGGAGGAAGGGGGGGCGGCCTCGAAAGTCTTCGGCCTCACAACCGGAGGAGGCCCCCGTCCTATCCACGGACTGTACGGTTCGGCTGCGCCTGCCGCGCACGTTGTATCGGGAATTGCAGGAGGGCGCCCGGGAGGAGGGGGTGACCCTCGAGGTCTACCTTCTAGCCCTCGTGGCCCAGGGCGCGCCGCAACAACGACTGCACCTTGAACTGCAGAACGTCTGCCAACGGCTCGACCGCATGGAGCACCGGCTGCTCGCGTGGGGCTGGCAGATCGAAACCCAAGTCCGCGCGAACGCCTTCGAGCGTCTGCGTGGACCCCACGTCGTGGCCCAAGTGCGAGAGGATTTCCAACGTTTCCTGGGGGCCTAGCTTGAGTAAGAGGTCTGCCAACGCCCGATCAGCCCTGAGCCCCGCCGAGTATGGGAAGTTCATCGAAGGGCTAGAGCTTTTCGAAGTTCGACTGGTCCGCCTCAACGTCGAAGCCAGGAGCTTCGCGATCAAGCCCGCTGATACCCGGCTCGAGGTCGCGGACGAGGCGAGCTACACGCTCGTAGACGGCGGCTTTGAAGTTTTCCACCGCTACTCGCTGCTCGCGACTGATGCTCAGCAATCTTCCGAACCCGTCGGAAGAATCGAAGCGGAATTCGGGCTGCGTTTCACGAGTGCTCAACCGATCAACCAGCCGTACTTCGAGATTTTCCGTGACGTCAATCTCCCGGTGAACACCTGGCCTTACTGGAGAGAGCTGGTTCAGGCGATGACGGCGCGGATGGGATGGCCGCCTATCACGATGCCTTTGTTGAAGCGGGGAACCCGGCCAGTCCGCAAGCCCGCTGTTCGGAAAGGTGGGAAATAGCCATGTCCGTATTGCCCGTTGGAGAGCTTTTATGAGCCGGCCGGCCCCCCACGACGACCGCCAACTCGCCGCCTCGCTCTGGGCGAGCGCGATCGGCCTCTACGTCGTCCCCCAGTGGCTCAACGCCCAGGCCAGCGTCGCGGGTCTCGTGCTGGCGGTGCTGGCTTTGCAACTGGCGGCTCTGCTCAGGGGGAGCCCGTACTCGAGGCTCCAACTGCTCCAGATCGCCGCCCTCATCGCCGTTACGGCCGTGGGGGAGCCCGTGGTAGCTTCCCTGGCGGGCCTGCTCCAGCCCCAACCCCGCCTCCTGCCCTCGGAGGTGCCGCTCATCCAGCCCTACTCGGTGCTGGTCGGTGCGTACATGTTGCTGGTTACCGGCCTCTTCGTCTGGGGGTGGCTGCGCGCTCGAGCCGGGTCGGTCGAACCCCTGCCCGTGCTCGGTGGGTGGGCTCAGCGGATCGCCGCCTCGGTGCGCTCGGACTGAGCGCGGAGGCCTCGAGCCACCGACGCTTACAGCTCCTGAAGCCGCCTGAGCCAACTCTGCGGCCGGCGTGCCAAATGGGTATTGACAACCGGCGATTTTGCTTACAATAGGGCGCAGACGGCGGCCACTCGGCCAGAGCCCAAGCCGTTATCCCCCAGGAGGTGAAGCCATGCCCCACGTGATTACCGAGCCGTGCATCGGCGTGAAGGACAACTCGTGCACCGAGGTGTGCCCGGTCGAGTGCATCTACGACGGCGGTGACCAGTACTACATCCACCCCGACGAGTGCATCGACTGCGGGGCCTGCGTGCCGGCCTGCCCGGTCTCGGCCATCTACCCCGAGGAGGACGTGCCGGAGAACTGGCAGAGCTACATCGCCAAGAACCGCAAGATGTCGGGGTTGGAGTAAAGGTCGTACGTCCTGCGTCGTACGTCGTACGCAAGACGCAATACGCCAGACGCCAGACGCCGATTGCAGGGGCGGGCCTTGTGCCCGCCCTTCGTCTTGTCTCCCTTCTGCCAACCCCCTACCTCGCCCCTACCCCTAGCATCTCGGGGTGCAGGCCCCGCTCGGCGAGCATCTTGCCGATCTCGGGGAGGTAGATGGGGTTCATGACGAGCACCACGTCGGGGCGGTAGGCCTCGAGGAAGTCCGGTCCCACCACCTTGTGGCCGGTGGCGGGCATGTAGAAGCCCTGCTTGTAGGGGTTGATGTCCACGGCGTACTCGATCTCGTCCTGCAGGCCCAGGGTGGTGAGGAAGGAGACGCCCTTCGAGCCCGCGCCCCAGATCACCACCTTCTTGCCCTCGGCGTGCCAGCCCCGGATCAGGCCTTGCCAGCGGGCGATCTCCTGCACCACGGCCTGTTTGAACTGCGGGACGAGGGTGTTCAGCAGCTCGAGGTCGTCCTCCTCGGGCAGCAGCGCGTTGGGCCCGCCCGGCCGGGCGTAGAGCAGGATGTACTGGTCGTTGTAGGCCCGCACGTTCTCCAGCACGCGGAACCCGGCGCGGCGGTGCAGGCGGCCCAGCGAGCCCTGGGTGAAGTAGGAGGCGTGCTCGTAGAAGATGTCCCAGAAGGCGCACTCCTCGAGGATGCGGCGCACGTCGGGCACCTCCATGAAGTACAGCGCGTCGGAGCGCATGTGGGTGCGCACGGTGCGCACGAACTGCGCGACCTCGGGGATGTGCTCGAGGGTGTGGCGGTGCATCACCACGTCGGCCTCGGGCGTGCGCCCGGTGTGGTTCTCGTACCAGTCGATGACGTACTCGATGACGCCCTGGGCCTCCGGCAGGCGGCCGGGCACGGCGGCGGGGTCCATGCCTAAGCCGGTGTTGCCGCCCTGCTTGCAGACCTCGAGCAAGAACTCCCCCTTCCCGCAGCCGATCTCCAGGAGCTTCTGACCCCGCACGCCGTAGCCCTCGACGAGCTTGCGCGCGAGCTCCTTGGCGAACTTGCCGAAGGTGGGGGAGAAGCCCTGGGTCTCCTCGTAGTTCTCGTCGTAAGAGAGCAGCGCGAAGTCGAACTCGGTGTTCTGGATGAAGCCGCAGCTCGGGCAGTAGGCGAGCTCGAGGTCGCCCCGGGGCACCGCCAGCGCCTCTTCCCGCGTGGCGATGAGCCGGATGCAGTGGATGGGGATGTTGGGCGCACGGTAGAAGGGCTCGAGTTCCGTATGCCCACAAGCACGGCAGTGCTTAGCCCCCGGCTTGGCCTGGGGGTAGGGGTTGGTCTGGGGTTGGGGGATGGACATGGTGTGCAAGCTCCGTTGTTTGACGACCCTCAGCCGTCAGCCCTCAGCCGCCGGCGTCGAGGGCCGAGACGTCCTGCGCCCCGCGTTTTGCGTACGACGTACGACGTAGGGCACGCGTCCTGCATTGTGCATTCACCGATTGACCCTCACCGCGTCCTCCACCACCGGCCCCACGATCTCCGGGTGCGGCAGCGGCACGATGAACTTGCCGCCGAGCCGGGCGAACTCGGCTTGCTGCTCGATGACGGCCTGGGCGTAGTCCCAGGCCAGGATCAGCAGGTAGTCGGGGCGGCTGACGAGGGCGTGCTCGGGCGAGAAGACGGGCAGGTGGACGCCGGGGACGTAGAGCCCCTGCTTGAAGGGGTCGGGGTCAACGACGTACTCGACGACCTCGCGGCCTAAGCCCACGTAATTGAGCATCAGCACGGCGCGGGCGCTGGCGCCGTAGGCGGCGATGCGCTTGCCCTTGGCCCGCAGCTCCAGCAGCAGCGCCAGCAGCGCCTCGCGGGCCGAGGCCACGCGGGAGGCGAACTCCTGGTAGAAGGCCAGGCTCGACATGCCCAGCCGGCGCTCGAGCTCGAGGTAGCGGTGCACCGAGGGCTCGGCGGGGCGGGCCTTGCCGGCGTAGAAGCGCAGCAGGCCGGGGCGGGTGGGGTGGCGCTCGAGGCGGAACAGGCGCAGGCCGTGGCGCAGCAGCAGGGTCTGGATCGAGGTCACCGAGAAGTAGCTCTTGTGCTGCGGGTGCAGCGTGTCGAACTCGCGCCCTTCGATGAGGTAGCGGATGTAGGGGCTCTCGAAGAACGCCACGCCGTCCTCGCGCAGCGCCAGCGCGATGGCCGCGATGAAACCGCCCGGCTCGTCGGTCTCGGCCAGGGTGTTGTGGGCGAGGATGAGGTGGGCCTTGGGGTGGCGCTGGGCGTAGTCGCGGCCCAAGCTCTCCACCCCCCGCACCTCGACGGCGCTCTGCTGCAGCTTGGAGCGCAGCTCGGCCAGCGGGTTGCCCAGCTCGAGCACCACGCTCGCCTCGCCCAGCCCCAATTCCTCGACGAACTGCTGGAAGCCCTGCGGGCTGCCCAGGCCGAAGTAGGCGAAGTCCTCGGGCTCGCTGGCGGCGGGGCGCACGGCGCTCATCTGCTGCACCAGCGCGCAGCGGTGGCAGAAGCCCAGCTCGATGGGCACCCGGATCTCGAGCACGCCCAGGTGTTCGGGGCCGATGAGGCCCTGGGGCAGCTTCCCCAGCTCGAGGAAACTGCTGAGCTGAGCCGAACCGCACGAGCGACAACGGTGTATTTTTCTCACGGCGATCCCTCTAAGTCCCGTCTTTCAATCGTGGCCGTGGCCGCAAGCCCGGTGTTGGGCGGGTAGCCCGGCCCAGGCGCCATCACGACTGCACGGTCTCCTTCCAGTAGAGCTCCTCGTCGAGCCTGCCCTCGGCCTGCAGCTCCTTGATGCGCTTGATGCGCATGAAGCGCGAGCTCTTGAAGCTCTCCAGCGTCAGGCCGCGGCTGCGGCGGTACTCGTCGTAGAGCTGCTCGATGCCCTTGCGCACCGTCCAGACCGGCTTGAACTCGGGGAGCACGGCCTTGATCTTGTCGCAGTTGACGCGGTAGTTGCGGATGTCGGGCTCGGCCCCGTCGGAGAAGGTGGCGGTGCTGCCGGGGACCACCTCCGCCACCATCTGCGCCACCTCGCGCACGCGGTAGTTCTCGCTGGTCTGGCCCACGTTCAACGCCTCCAGGTGCACGCGCTCGCGGGGGGCCTCGAGCGCCGCCAGGAAGGCGCGCGAGATGTCCTCGATGTGCACGAAGGGCCGCCAGGGCATGCCGTCGGACTTCATGGCGATCTCGCCGGTGAGGTGGGCCAGGCCGGTGAGGTCGTTGACGACTAAGTCCGAGCGCAGCCGCGGCGAGAAGCCGTAGGCGGTGGCGCAGCGCATGAAGGTGGGGCTGAAGTTCTCGTCGGCCAGGGGGGCGAGGTCGAACTCGCAGCGGATCTTGGACTCCCCGTAGGGCGTGACCGGGTTGAAGCCGGCGGTCTCGTCGAGGAAGTCCTGCGGCCCGGCGCCGTAGAGGCTGCAGGAGCTGGCGAAGAGGAAGCGCTTGACCCCGGCCTTCTTGGCCGCCTGCGCGGTGCGGATGACGCCGTAGTGGTTGATGGCGTAGGTGGTCCGGGCGTTGAGGTTGCCCAGCGGGTCGTTGGAGAGCGCGGCCAGCGCGATCACCGCGTCGAAGCCCACGAAGTGCTCGGGCTCGACCTGCCGCACGTCGACGCGGATGGAGGGGATGGCGGGGGGCTCCTCGCTGAAGTGGCAGCCCTCGTAGAGGAAGCTGTCGAGGCCCACCACCTCGTGCCCGGCGTTCTGCAGGAAGGGCACCATCACGCTGCCGATGTAGCCGTTGTAGCCCGTAACCAGGATCTTCATAGCAATGCTCCTAAACCTGCCCGAATACTTTGCCGTCGAGGCTGCGGGCGTGTTCGTCCCAGATCTTCCAGGGGGCGCGGCCCCCGTCCCACAGCTTCTCGAGGTACACCTTGTCGCGCTGGGCGTCCATGGGCTGGAAGAAGCCCTCGTGCTTGAAGGCCATGAGCTCGCCGGCCATGCTCAAGCGCTCCCAGGTCTCGGCCAGGTCGCTGGCGTCGCCCTCGATGTACTCCTCGCAGACCTCGGGCTCGAGCACCGCGAAGCCGCCGTTGATCCAGGCGGTGTCGAGGGGCTTCTCGCTGAAGTCGGCCACCCGGTCGCCCTCGAGGACGAGCTGCCCGAAGCGGGGCGGGGGGTGCACGGCGGTGAGGGTGGCGAGCTTGTCGTGCCCCTTGTGGAAGCGCAGCAGCTCGGGGATGTTCACCGTGGAGACCGAGTCCCCGAAGGTCATGAAGAAGGTGCCGTCGAGGTAGGGCCGCAGCCGCTTAATGCGCCCGGCCGTGTTGGTGTGCAGGCCGGTGTCAACGAGCTTGACCTTCCAGTCGAGGGCGTGGGGGTTCTCCACCTCGACGGTGCCGCGCCCTAGGTCGAGGTGCATGTTGCCCGAGTAGGCGGCGAAGTCGGCGAACCACTTCTTGACGTACTCGCCCTTGTAGCCCAGCGCGATGACGAACTCGCTGTACCCGTAGTGCGAGTAATGCATCATGATATGCCACAGGATCGGCATGTTGCCGATCTCCACCATGGGTTTGGGCTTGACCACCGTCTCCTCGGAGAGCCGGCTGCCCACCCCACCTGCCAGAATCACTACCTTCACGCCTCAACACCTCCCGAATGATCGAAAAACCCAGCCTACAGCTTAGGGGGGGCAGCGTGACAGTCGCGTTATGGGCTAGCTGGCCCGTCTCCAACGGCCCAGATGGGGGGGCGTTAACTGCCTATGAGCGGCCGTAGCGTGGGCAACGGGAAGATAACGGGGAACTTCACAAAGTGCCGGTGGCCGATAGCCGGGCGCAGGGCGTGGGTCGTGCGTCGTGCGTCGTGCGTCGTACGCAAGACGCAAAACGCGAGACGCAAAACGCAAAACGCACGTCCTACGTCCTACGTCGTACGTTGTACGTCGTACGCAGGACGCCTTGTCACCCCCCTTAGCAAGGGGGGCTGGGGGGGATAAACCCTCCCCGCACGCGGGGAGGGTTGGGGTCAACCACAGGCCACCAGCCTTTTGCTGACGGCTGATAGCTGATAGCTGATGGCTTACCGCTTTACCGCCGCAGGGCCCAGGGCAGCCCGGTGATCTCGAGGTACTCGCTCACGGCGTCGATGTACTCGCCCCAGGTGAAGCTGAGCTCGATCTCGTCGCGAACGTTGGCGATGCGGTCGAAGTATTCCTCGTCGGTGAGGTCGCCGCGGTCGTAGAGGGCCTTGCTCTGGGCGAGGTACTGCTGCTCGAGGACGATGGCGCGTTCGCCGAGCGTGAGGCGGCGCTCGAGCAGGGCCAGGCGCTCGCGGCGGGCGCGCAGGTCGGCGGCGATCTCGGCCTCGAGGGTCTGCAGGACGAGGTTCTGGCTCTGCAGGCGGGCGTTGGCGCCGTAGGCGGTGTTGAAGAACAGGGCGTCGAGGTCGATCTCGGCCTCGAGGACGAAGCCCCAGCTCGGCGCGTCGATGGCGTTCTCGTCGGTGGAGGGGGAGCGCAGGTCGAGGCTGGTGCCCACCGAGAAGACCCCCTCGTTGAAGCTCACCGAGCCGCCGATGCCGAAGGAGTCGCGGGCGGTGGTCATGCCCACCCCCGCGCGGAAGCCGGGCAGCCAGGAGAAGTTGGCCCCGCGGGCCTCGATCTGGATCTGGGTGAGGGTGGCGAGCTCGTTGAGGTAACGCGTGGTGGTGCGGGGGGAGACGTCGGGGGTGGCGAAGCGCACGGTGCGGCCCTCGGCGTTGCCGCGCAGGCCGTACCGGGCCGCGTCGCGCTGGGCGGCGGCGAGGGCGCTGCGGGCCGACTCGACGCCGAGCTGGGCGCTCTCGACCCCCAGCTCGGCGCGCTGCAGGTCGAGGGCGGTGGCCTGGTTCTCCTCGCGCCGCTCGCGGACGGCGGCCAGGCGGGCGCGGGCCACGCCCAGGCGGGCTTCAGCCTCGCGCAGGAAGAGCTGCTGCTGCCACACGCGGGTGTGGGCCTGCAGGGCCAGGCGGGTGCTCTCGCGCAGGAGGTTGAGGTAGGACTGGCGGCGGTCCTCGAGGTCGCGCGCCAACTGCCCCACGCTGCCGGGGTTGAGCGTCCAGCCGAGCTCCAGGCGCAGCCCGTAGCCGCTGGTGGGGTTGCTCTCCAGGAAGACCGCGTCGGGCGACTGCCCCAAGGCCAGCGTGGGCAGGGCTTTGGCCCCGAACCCCCCCTGCGCGAGCTGCAGGGCCTGCTGGGCCGCGTCGAACTGGGCTTTGGCTAAGTCGGCGCGGGGGTCTTTATACCTCAAGGCGTCCTCCGGGCCGAAGGCGGCCGCCAGCGACGCCAGAATCCAGGCCAGTGATAGTGCGGTGCCCCGTAGAATAGGTCTCATTTCTCCTCCGTGATCTCACGCGGGTGGGCGGGAATGACTCAACGCCTTGCCCCGAGTCTAGCCACTCGGCGTAAACCGGGCGTTAAGGAACACCCGGCACTGGGCTTTTCCCCGCCAGAGCCCCCCTTGAGGGGGCAGGGGCGGGGGCGCCGTCACCTGAAACGCGAGGCTTAACGGCCCAGGTAACGAGCGCCACATCAGCCGGGGCTACACTGGAGGGCGTGAGGGGATTCCGGCACACCGCCAGGGGGCTGCTGCGCCTCGCCCTGATCGTGCGGCTGGGCCTGCACGAGCGGCTGCGGCTTCTCTGGCTGCCGGGCCTTAATCCTCCGGCCATGTTTCGCCGCAGCGAGCAGGCGCGGCTGCCGTTGAGCCTCGAGCACGCCTACTACCCGGTGCGCCGCCAGGGGGAGCTGGTGCTGATCCCCAAGGACGCGTACTACCAAGAGGCGGAGGAGCTGCTCGAGCGGGTGAGCGGGGACGGGGCATGAGGTGTGGGACGCCGAGCGCTGATAGCTGATAGCTGAATGCGGGTCTTACGTCGTACGTCGTACGCCGTACGCAAAACGCCAAACGCAAGACGCAAAACGCCCTTTCTTCACCCCCCTTAGCAAGGGGGGCCGGGGGGGATACCCCCTCCCCGCGCGCGGGGAGGGAAGGGGAGGGGTTTACCACAAGCTGACGGCTGAGGGCTGACGGCTAATAGCCGAATAGCCGAGGTGCTGCTGTTAGCGGTCTGCCTTTCCAGTTCCGCCTTGGCTGGCACTAAGGAATAGAAAACGCTTTCTTGGCGTTTCGTTGGGCGGTTGAGGTGTGGACCTCGCGGAGATCGGCTGTCAGATGGCGAATTTTCCGGGTTTGGCCCGGCCAGGCTTGTCGTGAAAGGGGCGCGAGGGCTCGAGGGTGCGGAATTGATCGATCTGGAAAATGCTTGTTGACATCCTGTTGACAGCGCTTTCAAAGAGTGGTTTACTGTGAGCCAGTCAACAGTGTCGCGAGAGCCATCACCCTGGAGGGAAGTGTGCCTGATTCGGTCACCTTGAGCCACGTCGCGCGGGAGGCGGGAGTCTCCCCGAGCACGGTCTCGAGGGTCATCAACGGCACGGCCCGGGTCGCGCCCGAGAAGGAGCGCGCGGTCTACGAGGCGATCCGGCGGCTGGGGTATCAGCCCAACCTCATCGCCCAGGGGCTCGCCAAGGGCAAGTCGATGAGCGTTGGGGTCATCACCCAGGACGTCGCCAGCCCTTACTACGGCGAGGTGATCAAGGGGGTCGAGGAGGGCCTCAGCGGCAGCCCCTACTACCCGGTGTTCGCCAGCGGGCACTGGCGCCCCGACGCCGAGCGCGAGGCCTTCAAGGTGCTCAACGGGCGTAAGATCGACGGCCTGATCGTCATGGGCGGCCTGCTCCCCGACGACGAGCTCCGCGCCCTGGCCGGGGGCCTGCCCACGGTGGTCCTCGGCCGCACGGTGCCGGGCCTCGAGCCCGACTGCCTCACGGTCGATCACGTCCAGGGCGCCTACGAGGCCACCCGCCACCTCATCGACCTCGGGCACCGGCGCATCGCCCACATCGCCGGGCCGCTCTACCAGCAGGACGCCCGCGACCGCCTCGAGGGCTACCGCCGGGCCCTCGCCGACGCCAACCTCAACTTCGACCCCCGCCTGGTGGTCGAGGGCGACTACCACGAGCCTTCCGGCCTGATGGCGGTGGAGGCCCTGCTCGCGCGGGGCGCGCTGTTCACGGCCATCTTCTCCTCCAACGACCAGATGGCCTACGGCGCGCGATTGGCGCTGTACCGCCGGGGCATCCAGGTTCCCGGCGAGGTCTCGCTGGTCGGCTTCGACGACCTGCCGGGCTCGAGCTACACCACCCCGCCCCTCACCACCGTGGCCCAGCCGTCCCTGGAGTTCGGCCGCGAGGCCGCCCGGGCCATCCTCAGCAAGCTCGAGGGGCGGCCCTACGCCTTCGCGCCGCTGGCGAACCGCCTCGTCGTGCGCGAGTCCACGGCCCTGCTGCGCCAGGGGGTGCGCTAGCGTGCCCCACTCCCCCGATCCCCCGGAGGCGCTTCCTGTGAAGCGCTCTGCCCGTGCCTCAAATCCCGCGAAGGAGGTGTTCGAGTTCCCGGTTTGAAAGCGCTTACAAAACCTCGGCAATCGGCTTAAGGGACGAGTCTCGAGCGAGGAGGTCTTCGGATGAGGAAAGCTGCAGTCGTGCTACTGGCCGCACTGGCCCTGGGCGGGCTGGCCCTGGCCCAGAAGAAAGTGATCACCGTGGGGGTGTTCCCCAACCTGGACGACGCCATCAAGGCGCAACTCCCCGGCTTCAACAAGCTCTACCCCAACATCGAGGTCAAGCTGGTGACCCTGCAGTACGCCGACCACCACAACGCCCTGACCACCGCGCTCGCCACCGGGCAGGGCCTGCGCGACGTCGAGGCCATCGAGATCGGCTTCGTGGGCCGCTTCGCCGAGGGCCAGGGCTTCGAGGACCTCAACAAGCCCCCCTACAACGCCGACCTGTACAAGAAGCTCTTCACGCCCTACACCATCGCCCAGGCCACCAGCGCCGACGGCCGCTTCATCGCCATGCCCGTAGACATCGGGCCGGGCACCTTCTACTACCGCAAGGACATCCTCGACAAGGCCGGGATCAACCCCGCGAGCATGATGACCTGGAACGGGTACATCGAGGCGGGCAAGAAGATCAAGGCCATGGACAAGAACGTCTTCCTCATCGCCAACGCCGCCGACGTGGCCTGGATCAACATCTTCTCGAGCGTGGGCGCGGGCGAGGGCTACTACTTCGACAAGAGCGGCAAGGTGGTCGTGGACGGCCCGCGCTTCGTGCGCGCCTTCGAGCTCGCCAAGCAGATCCGCGACGCCGGGCTCGACGCCAAGATCGGGGCCTGGACCAACGAGTGGTACGACGGCTTCAAGAAGGGCACCGTCGCCACGCAGTTCTCCGGCGCCTGGCTGCAGGGCCACCTGCAGAACTGGATGGCCCCCGAGACCAAGGGCCTGTGGCGCGTGCAGCAGCTCCCCGAGGGGCTGTACGGCTCGTGGGGCGGCAGCTTCTACGGCATCCCCAGCGCCTCGAAGAACAAGGCCGAGGCCTGGACGCTGATCAAGTACCTCACCACCAACCGCGCCGCGCAGGTTGACGCCTTCAAGGCCATCGGGGCTTTCCCGGCGCTGCTGTCGGCCCAGACCGACCCCGTCTTCGAACAGGGCGTCGAGTTCCTGGGCGGCCAGAAGGCCCGCGTGCTGTGGCGCGAGGCCGCCCGCAAGATCAAGCCGGTGGAGGCCAACAAGTACGACCGCGTCGCCAACGAGATCATCAGCACCGCGCTCTCGCAGGTGCTGGACGAGGGCAAGGACATCAAGGCCGCGCTGGCCGAGGCCAAGACCCTCATCGAGCGCCGCATGCGCTAGCGCTGCCCGTCGCGGGAGGACTCGAGCCCACACCGCACCCGAGGAGTCCGGTGTGGGCTCGGCCTGAAACCCCCTGAGCGCTGCTTGAGCGAAAGGAGCGTCGCAGTGCAACGCAGCAGCACCGCCCCTCCCAGGGCCATCAGCCGGCAGATGCGCTGGAGCAACCTGCAGCGCCGCTGGGCCCCGTACGTCTTCATCAGCCCCTTCTTCATCCTGTTCCTGGTCTTCGGGCTCTACCCCACGCTGTTCTCGCTGTACATGTCCTTCCAGTCGTGGTCGCAGACCGACGGCTGGGGCAACTGGAAGTTCGTGGGCCTGGAGAACTACGGCTTCACCTTCACCGACCCCATGTTCTGGCGGGCGATGTACAACACGGTGTGGCTGGGCGTGGTCTCGGGGTTGCCGCAGCACCTGCTGGCGATCCCGCTGGCCTTCGTCATCCACATGGGCCTCAGCCGCTTCAAGACCTTCACCAGCGCGGTCTACTTCCTGCCCTACATCACCTCGACCGTCGCGGTGGCCCTGATCTTCAGCACGCTCTTCTCGACCCAGAAGGGCGTGATCAACCAGACCATCGCCTACCTCAACACCCTGCCCCTCTTCGGCTGGTTCCTGCCCGACGAGCCCGTCAACTGGTTCCTCAACTCCACCATCAAGTGGGGGATCGCGCTGGTGGTGATCTGGAAGTACACCGGCTGGAACACCCTGCTCTACCTCTCGGCCATCCAGGCCATCCCCCGTGAGCTCTACGAGGCCGCCTCGGTGGACGGGGCCACCCGCTGGCAGCAGTTCCGCTTCGTGACGCTGCCGCTGCTGCGCCCCATGATGTTCTTCGCGGTCTCGCTCACCATCATCGGCAGCATGCAGCTCTTCGAGGAGCCCTTCGTGCTGCTCAACGGCGGGGCCAGCTCGGCCACGCAGGGCGGGCAGACGGTGGCGATGTACATGTTCCGCACCGCCTTCGAGTGGCTCGAGATGGGCACGGCGGCCTCCATCGCCTGGCTGCTGTTCATCGTCATCGCCGTGCTCACCATCATCAACAACCTCGTCTTCGGGCGCGCGGCCCAGGGAAGGGGGGAGTGAGGCATGGCCGTACAAGCACCCAAACCCGTCGCCCGCCGCAGCCTCGGCGGCGGCCTGGCCCGGCTGAGCGGCTACGGGCTGCTGCTGCTGGGCGGGCTGGCGACGCTGGCCCCCTTCTACTTCATGTTCGTCTTCGCCACCCACGAGCGCTCGGAGATCTTCGGCTCCCCGCCGCCGCTGTGGTTCGGCGACGACCTGGCGACGAACTACCAGATCCTGCTCGAGAAGATCCCCTTCTGGCGGGCCTACTGGAACAACGTCTACCTGGCGCTGGTGGTCACGCTGTGCAACCTGTTCTTCTGCAGCCTGGCCGGCTACGCCTTCGCCATGTACGAGTTCCGCGGGCGCAACCAGCTCTTCGCCTTCGTGCAGGCCACGCTGCTGATCCCGGCCATCCTCAACCTCATCCCCTTCTACCTGGTCATGACCCAGCTCGACCGGGCCATGGACCCCCTCGCCAACGCCTTCGCCGGGACCTTTCTGGGGCAGCTCCACCTCTTCGACTGGATCAACACCCCCAAGGCGCTGTGGCTGCCGGGCATGGCCGGGGCCATCGGCATCTTCATGATGCGCCAGTACATCGCCTCGGCCATCCCCCGCGACCTCGTGGACGCCGCCCGCATCGACGGGTGCAGCGAGTTCGGCATCTACTGGCGCGTCGTGCTGCCGCTGGTGCGGCCGGTGCTGGGCACGCTGGGCCTGATCACCTTCATCGGCTCCTGGAACCGCTTCGCCGACGTGGCCGTGATCCTGCGCAGCCAGGAGACCCAGACCCTGCCGGTGGTGCTGCGCACCCTACAGGGGGCGACCGACGTGGAGTGGGGCGCGATCATGACCGGCACGGCGCTGCTGGTGGCCCCGTTGCTGCTGCTGTTCGTCTTCGCCGCCCGGCAGCTCATGGAAGGACTGACCTCCGGTGCGGTCAAGAGCTAATCCCCTCCTCCGCACGCTCGCCGCGGGGGCGGCGGTGCTGGCCTCGCTGGCCCTGGCCCAGCCCGCCCCGCTGCGCGCGCTGGCCGAACAGCGCGGGCTGTTGATCGGCGCGGCGGTGGGCGGGGCGCTGTACGACCCCCTCGAGCCCGAGTACGCCCAGATCCTCGCCCGCGAGTTCAACCTGGTGGTGGCCGAGAACGCCATGAAGTGGGCCTCGCTGAGCAACGAGCGGGGGCAGTACGGCTTCGCCGGCGCCGACGCCCTGGTGCGCTTCGCCCGCCAGCACGGCCAGCGGGTACGCGGCCACACCCTCATCTGGCACGAGCAACTGCCCGCGTGGGTGCGCAACGGCGCCTTCTCCCGCGAGGCCATGCTGGCGGTGATGCAGGAGCACATCCAGGCGGTGGCCGGGCACTTCCGCGGCCAGGTGGCCTACTGGGACGTGGTCAACGAGGCGGTGAGCGACCGGGGCGGCCTGCGCGAGACCCCCTTCCTGCGGGCCGTGGGCCCCGACTACCTCGAGCACGCCTTCCGCTTCGCCCGCGCCGCCGACCCCCAGGCCAAGCTCTTCTACAACGACTACGGCGCCGACGGCATAAACACGAAGTCGGACGAGATCTACGCCCTGCTCAAGGCGCTCAAGGCCAAGGGCGTCCCCATCGACGGCGTGGGCTTCCAGGCCCACCTCGACAGCACCTTCTCCCCCCGGCAGGCGCGCATGCGGGAGAACCTGCAGCGCTTCGCCGACCTGGGCCTGGAGGTGCACATCACCGAGCTCGACGTGCTGCTGAGGGGGGCGGGCACGAGGGAGGAGCGGCTGGAGGCGCAGGCCCGGGTGTACGCCGAGGTGCTCGAGGCCTGCCGCGCCGTCGCCCGCTGCACCGCCGTGACGCTGTGGGGCTTCACCGACGCCTACTCCTGGCGGGCCGCCGCCGAGCCCCTGATCTTCGACGCGCTCTACCGGCCCAAGCCGGCCTACCACGCCCTGTTGCGGGCCCTGGGGGGCACCCCCTGAGCGGCCCGACCCGACCCTGACGAGGACCACGACCATGACCATCCGACGCGACGACTTCCCCGGCGACTTCGTGTGGGGCACCGCCACCGCCGCCTACCAGATCGAGGGGGCCGCCCTCGAGGACGGCCGCGCCCCCAGCATCTGGGACACCTTCAGCCACACCCCCGGCAAGACCCGCGCGGGCGACACCGGCGACGTCGCCTGCGACCACTACCGCCGCTACCGCGAGGACGTGGCGCTGATGCGCGACCTGGGCGTCAACGCCTACCGCTTCTCCGTCGCCTGGCCCCGCGTGCTGCCCCAGGGCCGCGGCGCGGTCAACGACGCCGGGCTCGACTTCTACGACCGGCTGGCGGACGCGCTGCTGGAGGCCGGGATCACGCCGTGGGCCACCCTCTACCACTGGGATTTGCCCCAGGCCCTCGAGGACGCCGGCGGCTGGCCCGAGCGCGACACCGCCCACGCCCTGGCCGAGTACGCCGCCGTGGTGGGGCAGCGCCTGGGCGACCGCGTCAAGCACTGGATCACCCTCAACGAGCCGTGGTGCTCGGCCTACCTGGGCTACGGCAACGGCGTGCACGCCCCCGGTCGCCAGGACTTCGCCCTCTCGCTGCAGGCCGCCCACCACCTGCTGCTGGGGCACGGCCTGGCAGCAGAGGCGCTGCGGGCGGCGGTCCCCGGGGCGCGGGTGGGGGTCACCCTCAACCTCACCCCCACCCACCCCGCCACGCCCGACCCCCGCGACCTCGAGGCCGCCCGCCGCTACGACGGCTTCTTCAACCGCTGGTACCTCGACCCGCTGTTCGGCTTCGGCTACCCGCGCGACGTGTGGGAGCTCTACGGGGCCATGGTGCCCCGGGTGGAGCCGGGGGACCTCGAGGCCGTCGCCGCCCCCCTCGACTTCCTGGGCGTCAACTACTACTCGCGCTCGGTGGTGCGGCACGGCGGCCAGGGCCCCCTCTTCGTCGAGCACGTGCGGCCGGAGGGCGAGTACACCTACATGAACTGGGAGGTCTACCCCGACGGCATCCGCGAGATCGTGGCGCGGGTGGCCCGCGAGTACCGCCCGCCGGCCGTCTACATCACCGAGAACGGGGCCTGCTACCCCGACGGCGTGGACGACGACGGCGAGATCCACGACCCCCGGCGCACGGCCTACTACCAGTCCCACCTCAGCAAGTGCGCCCAGGCCGTGCGGGAGGGGGTTCCGCTGAAGGGCTACTTCGCCTGGAGCCTGCTGGACAACTTCGAGTGGGCCGAGGGCTACGACAAGCGCTTCGGGCTGTTCTACGTCAACTTCGCCACCCAGGAGCGCCGCCTCAAGCAGAGCGGGCGCTGGCTCAAGGGCTTCCTCGAGGGCGGCGCGGGGGCCGGCTGAATGATCCGCAACCCCGTCCTGCCTGGCTTCAACCCCGACCCCTCCGTCGTGCGGGTGGGGGAGGACTACTACGTCGCCACCTCCACCTTCGAGTGGTTCCCCGGCGTGCAGATCCACCACTCGCGCGACCTGGCGCACTGGCGGCTGGCGGGGCGGCCCCTGGCCCGCCGCTCGCAGCTCGACCTGCTGGGCAACCCCGACTCCGGGGGCGTGTGGGCCCCCTGCCTGAGCTACGCGGACGGGCGCTTCTGGCTCGTCTACACCGACGTCAAGACCTGGGCGCCCGAGGCCCCCTTCAAGGACACCCACAACTACCTCGTCACCGCCGAGCGCGTGGAGGGGCCGTGGTCGGAGCCGGTCTACCTCAACTCCTCCGGCTTCGACCCCTCGCTCTTCCACGACGACGACGGGCGCAAGTGGCTCTTGAACATGGTCTGGGACCACCGCAAGGGCCGCAACGCCTTCGCGGGCATCCTGCTGCAGGAGTACGACCCCGTGCGGCAGGAGCTGGTGGGCCCCGTGCGCAACATCTTCCGCGGCACCTGCCTGGGCGTCACCGAGGGGCCGCACCTCTACAAGCGCGGCGGCTGGTACTACCTGCTCACCGCCGAGGGGGGCACCTCCTACGAGCACGCCGTGACCCTGGCCCGCTCGCGCTCGATCTTCGGGCCCTACGAGGTCCACCCCGCCAACCCCCTCCTCACCGCCCGGGATCACCCCGAGCTGCCCCTGCAGAAGGCGGGCCACGCCTCGCTGGTGGAGACCCCGGCGGGGGAGTGGTACATGGTCCACCTCACCGGCCGCCCGCTCGACCCGCCCACCGCCCCGCTGCGCCGCTGCAACCTGGGCCGCGAGACCGCCGTCCAGAAGCTCGAGTGGGCCCCCGACGGCTGGCCGCGCCGAGCGGCACGAGATCGTCCTGTACGGGAGCTGCCCCGACTGCCCCGGCGCCTGAAA
>NZ_QXDL01000169.1:0-8881 GCF_003574345.1 Calidithermus terrae | reverse complement strand
CTCGAGAAGCGCTCCCGGGCCTTCTCGGCCAGCACCGCCTCGAGCCAGCGCAGGCTCCCCCGCCGCCCCCGGTGGTCCTGCCCCGAGAGGTGCGGGCGCAGGGCCTCGAGGTGTTTGAGCCAGGGTGTAGCGGCTTCGCTCACGGTGTATACACTATAACGCCGATGGCTAATAGCCGATAGCCCATGAATCTTTGGCTATCGGCTATCGGCTATTAGCGGCTTCCGCAGGAAGCCCTTCAGTGGAACTGCGCCTCTTCGGTCGAGCCGACCAGCGCGGCGGTGGAGGCCTGCCCGGCGGTGATCGCCAGCAGCACCTCGTCGAAGTAGCCCGCGCCCACCTCGCGCTGGTGGCGCACGGCGGTGAAGCCCTCCTTCTCGGCGGCGAACTCGAGCTGCTGCAGCTCCACGAAGGCGCTCATGCCGCGCTCCTTGTAGCCGCGGGCGAGCTCGAAGGTGCGGTAGTTGAGGTTGTGCCAGCCCGCCAGGGTGATGAACTGGAACTTGTAGCCCATCGCCCCCAGCTCGCGCTGGAAGCGGGCGATGGTGGCGTCGTCGAGGTTCTTCTTCCAGTTGAAGCTGGGCGAGCAGTTGTAGGCAAGCATCTTGCCCGGGAACTGCGCGTGCACGGCCTCGGCGAAGCGGCGGGCGACCTCGAGGTCGGGCGTGGAGGTCTCCATCCACAGGAGGTCGGCGTAGGGCGCGTAGGCCAGCGCCCGGGCGATGCAGGGCTCGATCCCGTTGCGCACGCGGTAGAAGCCCTCCGGCGTGCGCTCGCCGGTCACGAAGGGCCGGTCGCGCTCGTCGATGTCGCTGGTGATGAGGGTGGCCGCCTCCGCGTCGGTGCGGGCGACGATCAGCGTGGGCACCCCCAGCACGTCGGCCGCCAGCCGGGCGGCGTTGAGCGTGCGGACGTGGGCTTGGGTGGGGATGAGCACCTTGCCGCCCAGGTGCCCGCACTTCTTCTCGCTGCTGAGCTGGTCCTCCCAGTGCACCCCCGCCGCCCCGGCCTCGATCATGCCCTTCATCAGCTCGAAGGCGTTGAGCGGCCCGCCGAAGCCGGCCTCGGCGTCGGCCACGATGGGGGCGTACCAGTAGCGCCCGCTCCCGCCCTCGGCCCGCTCGATCTGGTCGGCCCGCATCAGGGCGTTGTTGATGCGCCGCACCACCTGCGGCACCGAGTTGGCGGGGTAGAGCGACTGGTCGGGGTAGGTGTGCGCGGCCAGGTTGGCGTCGGCGGCCACCTGCCAGCCCGAGAGGTAGATGGCCTCGAGGCCCGCCTTCACCATCTGCACCGCCTGGGCCCCGGTGTAGGCCCCGAAGGTGTTGACGTAGGGCCGCTCGTGCAACAGCTCCCACAGCCGCTCGGCCCCCCGCCGGGCCAGGGTGTGCTCCACCTGGACGCTCGGCCGCAGCCGCACCACGTCCTCGGCGGTGTAGTCGCGCCGGATGCCGCCCCAGCGCGGGTTGCTCTCCCACTCCTTACGCAGCTTGTCGGCTTCCAATCGCATCTCCGGGGTCAGTTTGCTCATGGGCTTCCTCCTCGAATGAACTCCCGTCGAGCCGGGGACTCCCCCTCGCTCGGGCTGTGCATCCACCCCCGAGAAAGCTCGTGGCGCTCGGTTGTGTAGCGGGGTAACGCCGGGTGGGCGTTATGGCTCTGATTGTGGGGGAAGCCCCCGGAAACTTTGACCGTGTATAAGTTGGGTCAACACACCCGCGGGAAAGTGTAAATGGAAAATGGGTACACCTGTTGAAAATACACAAGGGCGAACCGGACGCCGAACTCGTTGACATGACAGGGATTGCCGTGCATAGCTCTGCACTGTAGGGCCTAGTGCGACAGTTTGGGGCCTTAGGCCCCTCTTTACTGGAGCTATTCAACGGAAGATTAAGAGGAAATCCCTGGACTCAGTTTGTATAATTGTCTCCCATGCCGATTTATGATAAACGTTCCGCAGATCGGCGGCTGTTCGCTCGATCGCTTCTCAAAAAAGCTGAAGAGCTTGTGCCTCCGGAGGAGCTAGGAGTTCTTCCCCACCGCGTACACTCCCCCACCTCCATCGCTGAGGAGCCCTCTCGGCCTCGAGCCGCTCGGAGCGCCGATGGAGGGCTGGTGGTTCGTCCCTACGGTTATCCCCTCCAGCGCAAGGCCCGCCTGCAGCGGGAGTGGCTGCACCTGGAAATCCAGCGCTACCGGCGGCAACTCGAGGAGGCCCGGGAGGCTGAGGAAGCGGGGGCCGAGCTCTCCCAACGCCTCCAGGCCCAGCAGGGCAAGGGAACTCCCCTGCCGCAGGAACTCCACGCCCGCCTGGAGGCACACCTGGGCGCTGCCCTACCCAAGATCGTCATTCATACCGACGACGAGGCCGATGCGCTGGCGGAAGAGCTCCAAGCCGAGGCTTTCACCTCCGGCAACGCCATTTTCTTCCGCAAAGGCGCGTACGACCCCTATAGCGAGGCTGGGCAGAAGCTTCTCGCTCACGAAGCCGCCCACGTTCTGCAACAGCGCCAAGGCTTAGCCAAGGCTGGGATCGATAGCGATAGGAGTTTAGAAGAGCAGGCCCGGCAGGCCGAACAACCCTTTATCCCTCGCCCGGTCAGGTGGCTGGAACTGGCTGGAGGGCTGACGATTAGGCTCCCCGCTGAAGAAGAGGGCTGGCTGGACGAGGGCAGTGCCATTGGCCTGCGGGGGGAGTACCGCGCCATCCCCCAGCGTATTGCCCGGGCCTACCGGCAGGGCTTGAGCGCAACAGCAGTAGCGGAGGCCATCCGCAAAGCGGAAGCGGCTGTCCACATGCCCCTGCTCGAGGCCGTTCTCACCTTCCTGGGGAGGGCCGAGGGGCTGAAAAATCACTTGCTCCAAGCCTATCGCGGCGGCGAGACTGCGCAAGCCACGGCAACCCCAGCCCAGCCTGCCGTGCAGCGCCAGGCCACCTCGGCGAACCGGCCCCCCTTAAGGGACCTCGAGCCCAACTTCACCTTCGACGCCTTCCTGGAGCAAATCGCGACCAACTTGGCTTACTCCAATTTGCCGGACCTCGAGAACCAAATCCGCGATTCTGTTGACGAAAGGGGCCTCGAGGCGCCACGACGGGGTTCAAACCCTGCTGAGCTGCTGAAGGTCTTCGGCTTTACCAGTGACCGGGTGATCTACGGCCGCTGGGGCCTGCAAGCCCGCGCGTTCCTACCTGACCCGAAGCGCAAAACCCCTTACAACCAGCGAGCAATATTAGCCTTTCGTGGCACAGAAGGGATGTATCCCGCAGTAACCACCCTCGAGGCCAAGCTCGACACCGCCATAGGTGACATGACCGCCGAGGGTGCCGGCTATCCCCAGTACCAGCAAAACCAAGAGCTCATCGCCCGCAATCTTGAGTTCGTCGCCAGAAAATCGCAGGGAGGCAAGGCGGTATTGACCGGTCACAGCCTGGGTGGGGCCCTGGCTCAAATCACGGCGGCGAAGCACCCGAACCTGACCGATCAGGTCGTGACCTTCATGGCTCCGGCCATCCGCACGGCTGACGCTAAAACGGTTGACCAGTACAACCGGGTACACAAAGACGACCCTATCGAGGCCCGGCACTACCGGGTAGAAGGCGACCTCGTGCCTTTGGCGGGGGAGAAGCTGCTCACCGGAAAGCTCTATACCTTCGAGCGCCGCGTGCGCAAGGACTCCAACCAACCCTGGCGCACCGGAGGTCTCTGGGGAGCCGTTATAGACACCCATCTTACCCATCCCCTGGCCCACCTGATCGATCAACAAGGGGCTACCAACCCCTACCAGCAGGCCATCGACCAGCACGGAGCCCACGACCCTTACCTGAACTCCAGCGAGACGGCGGAGGTAAACATCAAGTGGTCGGGAGCTTACGACCTGAGCAAGGATAAAGACCCCCGGCTCAACCTGTCCCAGCCGCACCTGGCTACAGCACCCCAGAAATACTACTGGGCGGCCGTAGACGTGTACTACGACCGGATCGCCTACACCACGCTCCTGGAGGCTATCGAAGCCATCGCCAAACGTCACGATCAGTACCCTGCTTTCAGAAAAGCAGCCCTGGAGTTCATCGGCTCTACCGACAGGCTGCCCTTGAGCAAGGACGCGCTGCTTCTGGCCCAGCAAATCCAGATCAAGGACTTTGAGGAGAGCATCTTTTTCTACATAAAGAGCAGGTTCGCGAAGATGAAGGAGGAGGGCGTAAAAATCGGTCAAGACGTGAAATATGACATAGCAGATGAGCTTCTGAGAATTTGGTGCTCGTGGCATCCGGGCAAAAAGGTAACCAGATGAAGAGGAGGCTCACCTTCTTGGCATTAGTGCTTTTCTTAGGCGCTATCGGAGCAATCATGCAGGGTAATAGGCATAGGGGCGAACCACAGATTAAGGAAGTATTTCTGGCTGTGAGAGAGATGCTTTTGGGTTTGGGGCTAGACCAGATTGATTGTCCAAGTTACTATGGGGATTTCTACGAGTTTAGAGCCTGTTTTGCTTTGAAAAGCACACCAGAAAGCATCATTCCAAATCTCGATAAATCTCTGGCAGGTATGTCAATGAGGACAATGGGCTGGCAGCAGGACTACGGTCTTTGGATAGCAAAGTATCGTGTCTTGCAGAATCCGAAACTAAGAGTAAGTATTGCTCTGACTGAAAAAATAGGCAATTTTGAGCTGGAAGAGCACATGCCACTCAAGAATTATCACACCTTTGCCCGCCTCGCCATAGTTGAGACCGAAGACTAGCAGCTGAAGATGTGCTTGCAGGCCTCTCAGGACCGTTAGCCGTCCTCAATGCCATAGAGAAGCGAGGTTCTAAATGGACCCGAAAGTTACATCGAATGATAAAATCAGAAAGGAGAGTAGTGGTTTTGCCTACTTTCTTCGCGGGGTTATTTGGCTCGTGTTTAGCAGTGCGGGGCTTTGGGCTTTTGGCGGGAACATTCTAGCTGCTTTCTTCTTGATATGGGGCTTCGGTCATCCTCAGCAACCATCGCTTCTCGAGCAGCTACGCTTCTCAACCGTTCAGATGATGCCGACCCTGGTGGGGGCTTGCGCCTTCATCGCCGCCCTATTCAATGGGATCGTAAGTTTCATAGTAATAACGACCGAGAGCTCGAGGCCGACACTGGAAAGCAAGCTGGACTGTGCTCCCGAGTTCATCTACGCGATCAGGTGGATGATATTCGGCTTTCTCATCTCCGTTTGCCTCATCGTGCTTTCCAGGATGACTTATTTCTATGACATTGACCTCCTGCGGCTGGGAGTGGCGTTAGGGACTCTCTTTTTTGTTGTTGCCAGCAGCACTGGCATAAGCGGCATCGTGGGGGTCGTGGAGAAATGGTCGCTCGGGAGGGAAAAGGCCCTTTGCTCTTGGAAAGAGGCCATTGGGTTGATCCTTTTCCTGGTGACGTGGCTATTGCTGCCTGCGGGCTACTTGATGCAGCTCCTTCTGCCGTGCACGAGCTGCTCGAGCTGATCGTCCACGATAAGTCCGGTAGCACCGAGGTGTAGGGGATGTCCTGGCCCAGCTCGAACGGGGCTGCACACTGAGCTAGCTTTGGAAAAACCGGGTCAGGGCTTCCCTCGCCCGCTGCACGTGCGCCCGCATCGCGGCCTCGGCGGCCTCGGCGTCGTGGCGGCTGACGGCCTCGAGCACCGCCTCGTGCTCGGCCAGGGAGAGGGGCAGGCGGCCGGGGATGACGGCAGAGGAGTTGATGAGCAGCCGGATTTGGCCGTCGATGGTCTCGGCCACGGCCAGCAGGCGCTTGTTGCGGGAGGCCTCCCAGAGGGTCTTGTGGAACTCGAGGTCGAGGTCGCCGTAGGCCTCGAGGTCGCCCTCCTGGGCGGCCTTGCGCTGCTGGGCCAGGACCCTCTCGAGCTGCTTGGGCAGGGTCTTCCCGTTGTGCTCCACCGCCAGCCGGGCGGCCAGGCCCTCGAGCACCTCGCGCAGGCTGTAGATCTCGCGGATGTCCTCGGGGGAGGGGTTGGTGACGAAGTAGCCCCGGTGGGGGACGGCCTGCACCAGCCCCTCGCGCTCCAGCGCCGCCAGCGCCTCCTTGATGGGGGTGGGGGAGAGGCCCAGCTCCTCGGCCAGCACCCGCACCACCAGCTTGCGGCCCGGCGGGAGCTTGCGGCCCAGGATGGCGCTGCGCAGGGCCTTGTAGGCTTCGCGGTTGAGGGTCGTGCGCGTGAGCATCGTGGCCTCGAGTGTAGCACGATTGACGACAAAAGATTTTAGATATAAAATCTCGCTGCATGCAAAAGGAGGCCGGCGTGGCGCACAGAGCCCTTGCGCACAAGAGCACCGACGACGTGGCGGTAGCGGTCAGCGACCTACAACCGGGCGAAACCCTCACCATCGAGGCCCTCGACGGGGGCAAGCCCCACAAGGTGAAGGTGCTCGAGGCCGTCCCCTTGGGGCACAAGATCGCCCTGCGCGACCTGCCCGAGGGGCACGTGGTCGTCGAGTACGGCGAGAAGATCGGGCGGATGACGCGGGCGGTGAAGAAGGGGGGCTACGTGCACGTGCACAACATCCGCACGCTGCGGTGGGACTACGGGGATATGCCCAGCGCCAGACGCGAAACGCCGGACGCTAAAGGCAGAGCTAAGGCGACGGCTTCCCAAAAGGCCGGGGCGAAGAAAGGGGGCAGGTGATGGCGAAGGCCGCCAAGCGGAGCGCCTCGAGCGCCCGGGGGAAGGCCGCCCCGATGCAGCTCACCGGCTACCGGCGCCCCAACGGCGCGGTGGGGGTGCGCAACCACGTGGTGGTGCTGCCGGTGGACGACCTCTCCAACGCCGCCGCCGAGGGGGTGGCCCGCCTGATCAACGGTTCGGTGGCGCTGCCGCACCCCTACGGGCGCTTGCAGTTCGGGGAGGACCTCGAGCTCACCTTCCGCACCCTCAGCGGGCACGGGGCCAACCCCAACGTCTACGGCGTGGTGGTCATCGGCATCGAGCCCAAGTGGACCGAGCGGGTGGCCGAGGGTATCGCCAAAACGGGCAAGCCGGTGGAGGTGTTCTCCGTCGAGCGCCACGGCGACCTCAACACCATCAACGCCGCCTCCCGCGCGGCCTACCGGCTGGTGCAGGAGGCCTCGGAGGTGCGGCGCGAGCCCATCAGCCCTTCGGAGCTGGTGCTCTCGATCAAGTGCGGGGAGTCCGACCCCACGCTGGGCCTGGCGGGCAACCCGGCGCAGGGCCGGGCGGTGGACCGGCTGGTGGACCTGGGCGCTTCGGTGATCTTCGGCGAGACCTCCGAGCTCACCGGCGGCGAGCACCTCATCGCCGAGCGCTGCGCCACCCCTGCGCTCAAGAAGAAGTTCCAGGCCGTCTACAGCGCCTACATCCGCATGATCGAGGACCAGGGCGTGGACCTGCTGGGCTCGCAGCCCACCGAGGGCAACATCCGCGGCGGGCTCTCGACCATCGAGGAGAAGGCGCTGGGCAACATCCAGAAGACCGGCTCCCGCCCGGTGAGCGGGGTCATCGGCTACGCCGAGCCGGTGAAGCCGGGGCAGGGGCTGGTGTTCATGAACTCCTCCTCGGCGGGGGCCGAGCACGTGACGCTGTGCGCGGCGGCGGGGAGCGTGCTGCACTTCTTCACGACGGGCCAGGGCAACGTGGTGGGCCACCCCCTGATCCCGGTGATCAAGGTCTCGCCCAACCCCATCACCTGCTCGACCATGAGCGAGCACATCGACGTGCCCCTGCCCGACCTGCTGGTGGGCGAGATCGGGCTGGACGAGGCCGCCGACCGCATCATGAACGTCTTCGAGCGCACGGTGAACGGGCGCCTGACCGCCGCCGAGCTGCTGCGCCACAACGAGTTCGTGATCACCAAGCTGTACCCCAGTGCCTAGCGGCACGCCGGCGGCGGATAGCCACAAAGCACCGCTATCCGCCGCCGGCCACGAGCCACAGCCATGATCGTCATCTGCGAGTTCATCACCCCCGGCGGCCTCGAGCGCCTGCACGACAGCGGCCTCGAGGTCCACTACGACCCCGACCTCTGGAAGGACCGGGCGGCCCTCAAGGTCAAGCTCGAGCACGCCCGTGCGCTCGTCGTGCGCAACCAGACCCAGGTGGACGCCGACCTGCTCGCGGCGGGGCCGGGGCTGGAGGTGGTGGGGCGGCTTGGGGTGGGGCTGGACAACATCAAGCAGGAGGACCTCAAGGCCCGTGGGGTGAAGCTCTACTTCGCCCGCGGCATCAACGCGGCGGGCGTGGCCGAGTACGTGATGGCCGCGATGCTGCACCTGGCCCGCGACCTGGCCGGGGCCGCGCGGCACGT
Organism: Calidithermus terrae; assembly: GCF_003574345.1. Classification (NCBI taxonomy): domain Bacteria; kingdom Thermotogati; phylum Deinococcota; class Deinococci; order Thermales; family Thermaceae; genus Calidithermus; species Calidithermus terrae. The sequence goes on along the minus strand of NZ_QXDL01000169.1, from coordinate 589 downwards.
GGCCGAGGGCGGCTGGAACCGCGCCGCCTTCGGGGGCTTCGAGCTCTCGGGCAAGACGCTGGGCCTCATCGGGCTGGGCGAGGTGGGGCTGCGGGTGGCGCGGCGGGCGAGGGCCTTCGGCATGAAGGTGGTGGCCTGCGACCCCCAGCGCCTGCCCTGGGAGAGCGCGGTGCAGGACCTCGAGATCGCCCTCGCCCCGGCGCAAGAGGTGTTGCGGCAGGCCCGCTTCCTCTCCCTGCACGCCCCGCTGACCCCCCAGACCCGGCACCTGATCCGCGCCGAGACCCTCGCCGCCATGCCCCGGGGGGCCTACCTCATCAACACCGCCCGCGGCGAGCTCGTCAACGACGAAGACCTCGCCGCGGCGCTGCGCTCGGGCCACCTGGCGGGGGCGGTGCTGGACGTGGTGGACGTGGAACCCCTGCCCGCCGGGCACCCGCTGCGGGCTGTGGATAACCTGTGGATAACCCCCCACGTGGCCGGCCTGACCGCCGAGGCCCAGGAGGCGGTGGGGCTGCGGGTGGCGCGGCGGGCGAGGGCCTTCGGCATGAAGGTGGTGGCCTGCGACCCCCAGCGCCTGCCCTGGGAG
>NZ_QXDL01000168.1:0-8941 GCF_003574345.1 Calidithermus terrae | reverse complement strand
CCCCGACCCCTGCCCTAATTGGGCCTCCCCCCGGTGCGCGGGCACAGCCCGTCCCGACAGGGGATCGTGCCCTTGGTGCACAGCCGCAGGCTGTCCCGAAGGGGATCGTCCGATCGGTGCACAGAGCCTGCTCTGTCCCGAAGGGGATCGTCCGGGCGTGCTCGCCGCGGGTCTCCTCCCACCCCTCGACCCCCAGCGCCCCCTCGCGGATCCAGCGCTCGAGGGGGTCCTCCGCCTCAAAGCCCTCCAGGATCCGGGCGAACTCCTCCGGGCTCAGGTATTGCCACTGGGGGCCCTCGAGGCTCAGCGGGTCGCGGAATTCCACCAGGCTGGCGACCCCATCCACCCGGCTCCAGTGGGTCCAGTAGGTCTCCAGCCGGTCCAGCCCCTTCGGGGCCAGCAGCTCGTCGCGCACCCCGCGGCAGACTTGCTCTAGGGCGTTGGTGACCGAGGGGCCGCCGTGGTCGTCCTGATCCCGCAGGACCACCAGCACGTCCGGCCCCAGCCGGTAGGCCTCGACCTTGCAGCGGCCCCCGCCGCCCAGGCCGGGGTAGGTGAAAGCGGGGTGGGAGATCTCCTTCATGGTTCCCTCCGGGATGGCCTCAGTGTAGCACATCATCCGTGAAAGGTACATTTCACGGATGATGCGGACAGAGCCAAGCCAACCCTGTCCCCTGACCCTGGTCCTGGTCGCATTGGGTTTCCAGCCCTACTAGGAATGACCCCACAGGCGCTGGGGCCAACCTCGGCCACCGGTTCACGAGGGGAAGACATAAACCTCCGATGAGGACAACGGTGCCCGCGCCAAGTAGGCAGCGACATCAGCCGTTCGCAGCTGCTCAACAGCAAGGGCGAGTTCATGCGGGTCGTGGACTCGGCCATAGAGCGTGAATTGCTCCCCCAAGGAGAGCACCCGGTCCAGCGGGGACGCCGTCAGCTGCAGATGCGCGACGGCAACCTGTTCCTTCAGACCCTCGAGCAACCCAGCCGGGCAACCCTCACCCTCCAGAGCACGGAAGGCCGCCTGGATCCCTGGACCGACCTCCCCCCGGAGGGCGGCATCGTAGCCCACGATCACAAAACAGCCCGTCCACGCAGCTGTGGCCTGTGGCGCGACGAGCAGCGAGGTGGCCACCCCGCCTAGCTCGAGCGCCTGGACGAAAGGGAGGCGCCGGTCGGTGAGCATCTGCCGTACTACGGCCTCAGCCGCAAAGTCGGGGTGCCCCGGAGGCACGCCTGGCACCACTGCAACAGCGATCGGTTCGTTAAGACCTGGAGCGCCGCTGGACAGGGCAACCGGGCGAGGGGAATGGTACCCGGTCGGTGGGCGGGAATCGGAAGATGAGGTCAGCGAGATTCGCTCGGCCCACTCAAGCACCTCATCCCAGTCAAAGTTCCCGCCGACGCAGACGGCGGCGTTGGCAGGGGTGTACCACCTCCTGTGGAACGCGCGCACCGCGTCGACAGTGGCACGCTGTAGGTCGGCAGCGCTGCCTATGGGACTGAGGCTACGCCCCGATATGCGCCGCCAGACGGCCTCGACGGCACGCGCCATTGCGTCGGTGCTTGTCTCGGTCATTTCATTGAAAATAACGGCCTTCTCCGCTATCAAGTCCTCAGCCGTAAACGTAGGGGCGAATACCAGGGTGGTCAGCCCGTCTAGGAGGGTGGCAAAGTGCTCCGGTCGCGTCACCCCAAAGTAGCAGACGTAGTCTCTGGCCGTGTGGGCGCTGACCCAGGCACCGCAACGGGCGAGCTCACCACCGGGGGCCAGCAGGCGCCGGGTCTCGCGGAAGATCAGGTGCTCTATGAGGTGGGCGACGCCCTCGAGGCCGCTCTCCTCGCAGCGGCTTCCTGCCTTGACGAAAAGCGCGATCGCAGCGTAGGACGACCCGTCCATGGGCAGCCCGAGGACGCCGAGGCCGGTACCTATACCCGTATGCCAAGTGAGGACCGCCACCCTAGCCCTCCTCCAGCGGTTGATCCGATTCGACCACCGCCCAGTGGCAGGTCGGGTCAGCGGTAGCAAGCCGATCCAGCAATCCTTCCAATGTCGCCGCCTCACAGAGGGATACCAGATCATCGAGGGCCCGGGGAGAACCCCACAGGGCCAAGTGCTCCGCCAAGGCCACAGCTCGAGCAGCCGGGGCGTGGTCCTCCTCGAGGAGCTTGAGCACCGTGAGGCTGCGGTACTTCTCGAACTTTGGATCGTCCAGCCAGCCCCCTACACTGGCTAAGGCCCCCGCCAACGCGTGGTACGCCGGTCTGGCACGGTCAGCCGCGGTTGAGAGCAGGACCACGGGCAAGCCATAGCTCCCCGCCAGTTCCCGGGAGCAGTTGGCCGAGTAGATCAGTCCGTCCCGGTTGCGCAACGCCTCCACCAGTAGTGCGCTTGCGTCGGCGGCTAAAGCATGGCAGAGGATGTGGGTGTACACAAACGACTCCGGATCCTGGGGGAGCGGCGGAAGCGCGCACGCGACGACGGCGTGGCGTCCCAAGCTTCGGGCGCGCACGGTACGGGTGGGGCCGAACGTCACGGGCAACGCCTCTATAGGCAGACCGCGGACCTGCTCCAGCAGGTCCTCTGGCTGCTCAGCCCCCACGATGGCCAGGTTGGCACCCTCCGGGCCGATCCGGGCGAGTAGTGCGGCAGCCTGCGCCGCTCCCAGCCCGGCCGACCAAGCCGGGAGTCCGTTGTGACTCTGCGCATACACGAGGCGCCGGAGCACCACTGCGGGGGGCTCTGCGCTCGAGGGGGTGGGCTCGCTGCGGACGCGAGTGTTCAGCAGTTCCCGGATGAGTGCCTCCCCTTGTATGACTGAAACGCCGAGCAACTCCCGCAGGAAGCTTACGACTTCCGGTAGCTTTTTCCGGCGGGCCACGAAGGTGAGCGAGGCGGTGTGGGGCCCCAGCGCCTTCGTGATGGTGACGCCCCCGGCCTCGAGGGCCTCAACCCAGGGCTCCACGGCACCCCAGGTGGCCTCGAATACCGCTTGCGCAAGGCCGGACCAGCCCGGAGGGTCGGCAGCATACCCGAGAGGCAGCGTCAGCCGCGCTGCGGAGAGGACGGTGCGCGGTTCGGGGCACACCGCCACCAGCAGGCCGTTTTCGAGGTGTGCGTATACCAAATTCAGGCGCTCCCAGCGGTTTGGACGGGTTCGGCTGCGCGGATAAACTCAGGCACCAGGCTGTCCAGCATGAAGTTGAAATTCTCGGTGCGCTCACCACGGAGTGCCCGGCGCAGGCGATCGAGGAATGCGATAATCCCCGCCGACCCGGTGCCAAAGTCGGTCGAGATCCTGAGCAGCTGCTGGCCGGGGAAGGCGAGCCCGGATAGCCGCTCGACTCGGAATAGGAGGATGCCGTCGGCGGTCCGGTAGGCCTCCTGCAGGAAGCGCGGGTCTCCGGTGAACTCATACACGTCCAAAAGGGTGTTGCCCAGCCCAGCGAGCCCCTGGAAGAGGTTGGGGAAGGCCGTGTACCAGCGGCAGCAGTCGGGGATGAGCCGGTCGAGCACCCCCTTGTAGCGGGTCTCCCCGGTGTAACGCCAATAGCGCAGAAGCGCCGTCACCACTCCCGCGCTCCCGTCGACCCAGTAGTGGCTAACGACGTTGTCGTCAGGATCGTTCGGGTCTCGCTTGAGGCTATCGACGTCAGGCATTTCGGGATAAGGCATCACATGTCGCAGGTCCCACTCCAGCGCCTCCTTGCCGAGTTCAAGGTACGCCGCGTCTTGGGTGGCGTGCGCAAGGTACAGGAGAAACAGAGCTACGCCGCTTCCACCCCGAGCGTATCCGGTGTACTTTTGCAGCTTTTGGGAGGTCCACAGGGTCTCCCGGTTCTCTACAGCTCGCTGCCGTATCTCCCTCCCGGCCCGGTCGGCCTCGTCGAGCCACCGCTGCTGCCGGGTCCGCTCGTAGGCCGCCAGGCAGGCGAGGCCGTAGCCGCTCGTCCCGTAGAAAAGGCTGCTCTCCTCGAACAGGAGCGGGTGCCTGGAGGCGAGCCGTAGCAGCCGATCTGCCAGGTCCTCGAGGCCCTGCTCCCGCAGAACCCAGGAAACGCCGCAGAGCCCCAGGTAGAGCCCAGGGGTCATCCGCTCGGCGTTGAGGTGGCGGTAGCCTTTGTCGAGAACCCAAGCCAAGGCCCAGCCTGGAACCGGCTTCCCGATCGTCTTGAGGGCGTGGACCACCCCAGCCACGCCGTAGGCCACGCTCAGCGGGTTGGACTGGCGGGAAGCGATGTCACCCGGGAAGAGGCGGGTGTCACGTGAGGAGTCCGCGCTGCTCAGGATGTACTCCACCGCCCGGTCCACGACGGACTCGAGCACGTCCTCCGGCGGCAAGGTGTCCAGGTCCTGCGGTTCCAGTGGCACCACGCCGTCCTCAAGGACGCGCACGACCTCCTCGACGGTCGGCCGCTCCGCAGGGTCGGGGCTCAGCAGCCCAGCGATGGCGCCGTGGACCTGCTTAGGTAGCCCGAAGTACGCAGCAGCCCTGTCCAGGAAACGGCCAGCTGCCGCCGGCTCGAGCTGAAACATCAAGTTCCCCGGCAGCAGGTTGTGCAGAAAGATCGCCCCGAGGGAGTAGGCGTCGTCCGCCCAGTCCCGGGCCCCCTCCTGAAAGTGCCGTTGGCTGGCGAACCCCGGGGTCGAGAAGCGGTTGAATGCGTCCACACCACACTCCACGCTGCTCTCGAGGTCGATAAGCTTTACAGTCCCCCGTTTGGGGTCTGTTAGCACCACGTTCCTCACCGAAAGGTCGCAGTGGAGCACGTTATGCCGTTTGAACTCCAGCATCGCCAGTGCGAGGTGGTACCAGACCTTGCCGATCTCCTCCAGGTACCGCCTGCGGTCGTCCGGGCTCGGGTTGATCCGGCTGATCACCGGGTTGTGTCCCATCACGAACGTCACCAAGTCCATGCCCTCAACGAATTCCTCCGCGAGGAAGAGGTGCTCACCTTCCTCGAACAGGGCGACCGGGGCGGGTACCAGCTCAGTAGGCGCGAGCTTTGCCAACAGGCGCCACTCCTTCCGGAGCCTGCCGACGGCGTCCAGCCCGTCGCCCACGTTCTCAGAAGTGTACGGGCGTGCTTCTTTGATCACCACGGCCCCGCCTGTCATAGAGTCGGTTGCCCGGTATACGCCGCCACTGGTACTGAACGACAGCGCTCCCTCGACCACGAAGCGCCCCCGCCCCAACGTGAGGGTTTCGGTGGGACCCTCATCCTCCTCGCCAGGGTCGAAGGGGTCGGTGACCCAAGCGGGGCAGTGCCAGTAGGGAACCCGGAGGTCTGGCACGATATTCCCGTGCGGGTCCACCAGCTGCTGGGCAGCCGTGCCGTCTAGGGACAGCTCGGCCTTCCCTAAGAACGCCCCGTAGCGGTAGTGCACTACCTTGGAATCCTTGTACCTACGGTCCGAGAGCACATAGGGACCCTCGAACCCCTTGAACTCCTCGTATAACACTTCGCAGACGTGCTTAAACTGCTCGTCCGAGTTAGGGTAGACGACGATGAATTTGCACGCTGCAGGCCGAGGGTAGCCCTTCGAATTCATCCGGGTAAGGAGGCCAGGGTCCGAGACGCACTTGAAGGCGAGGTTCAGCTCAACGCAGACCCGGCAGGCCCGCTCGAGCACCTCTAATGACCGTCCTAGTGCGGATGAAAGGTGGATTTTCCAACCCTGGAGGCGAACCGGGTAGTTTGGGGGCGTGGCGAAGATCCAGACCTCACTGCGGATCACCTCCCACGAGGGAGGCACCAACCGGCGCACTACCTCGAGGTGCTCGTACGAGATCGGGATCCGGTCGGGCTTTTCGTAGAATTCGGGGTGTGCTGCTAGGAGCAAAGGCTCAAGTTCCCACTCCATATTCCTTGTACCTCACGCACTCAGTCCACAATGCCGTTTGCGCCGACAGGGGTGTTGTATGCCGCTGCCTGCAAGTCCCACAGCGCGCGGTATTCACCGTTGAGCCGCAGCAGTTCGGTGTGCGAGCCCTGCTCAACGACACAGCCATCCTTGAGCACGAAGATGTGGTCGGCCATCTGCACCGAGGCCAGGCGGTGGGTGATGAGGAGGACGGTCTTGCCCCGGCTGAGCTCGGCAAAGTTCAAATAGAGCTCGTGTTCGCTGCGAGGGTCGAGGGCGGCAGTTGGCTCGTCCAACACAACCAGATCGGCAGTCTCGCCCCTCATAAACCCTCGGGCAAGCGCGAGCTTTTGCCACTGACCGCCGGAGAGCTCGATTCCCCCAAAGGGCCGCCCGATCTGGGTCTGGTAGCCCGCCTCGAGTGAGTCCACCACGGGTCCGATCCCCGACTTAGCCGCCGCTGCCTCGACCCGGGCCTCCAGCTGGGGGAGGTCAACTCCGCCGAGCGCGATGTTCTCAAATACGGTCAGGTTGTAGCGTGCAAAGTCCTGGAAAACTGCGGTAATGCGCCTGCGCCAGGCGTCGAGGTCGAGGTCGCGCAGATCGTGGCCGTTAACCAGGATCTGACCCTCCGTGGGGTCGTAGAAGCGCATCAGCAGCTTCACCAAGCTCGTCTTGCCCGCCCCGTTCTCGCCCACGATCGCGTAGACCTTACCGGGCTCTAGGGTCAGGCTGATACCCTTCAAGACGGGCACCCCGGGTAGGTACGCGAAGCTGACGCCTCGGTACTCGACGCGGGGCGGTAAGGTAGGTTCGAGCCTCACCCCGGGCTTCTTCTCCGGGAGCCCAGGCTCCCGCGCCAAGTACTGCTGAAGCTGGCGCATGTAGAGCAGGTCATCCGCGAACGATGCCGACAGCTGGATAAAGTTCGCCAGATTGTCCTGGATGCCGACGAGCGCCTGCAGAAACAGTACGAGCGCCCCGACCTGCGCCAGCCCCCGCAGGGCCTGGTCCGCGATGAAGAGGACGCAGGCTGCGATGACCCCGAGGTTCACCATTCCGAGCGCCGCAGCGAACGTTAGCGCCCGGACCCGGGCGGGAGTGCGGGCCGCGACCATGGTCTCGAAGGTCCGTCGGTACAGGTTGAGGAAGTAGGCGCCCAGGTTGAACAGCCGGACTTCTTTGGCGAACTGGGCGTCGAGCAGCACCGTGGCGTAGTGGGCAAGCTTGCGCGCCTCCACCATGGTGTGGCTCATCACCCGCCAAATCCCGTTCTGGAGGCTGGCGGCAAACGCGACTTGCGGGATGAGGCTGGCGAGCACCACCGCCGGGATCCACCAAGCGATGGGGGCCAGGAGCGCGAGCAGGGCGGCTATAGTGATGAGATTCTGAGTGAGGTAAAGGGTCCGTAGGACAAACATCGATGGCCGGGCTAGGGCCTGCTCCTGCAGTAGCTGGATCTCGTTGTAGAACTGCGGGTCCTCGAACGGCCGGAGATCCTTGAATTGGGCGGCTTTCTCCATCAGTGAGAGCCTGGCCAGCCCCGAAACCTTCTCGTTCAGGCGGGTTTGCACGTACGACGCGAACGGGCCAATGAGGTACTGCCCTGCCACCGCCAAGCCCAGCACGGCTGCCGTGGTTAGGAAATCTTGCCGGTCCGCTGTTCCTCCGCCAAGCAGAGCGGCCAGTTGGCTGACCACACGCTGGGTCAGCCAAGCCACCACTGCAGGTAGCAGGCCCTGGAGCAAGGTGGTTGCCGTGGTGAACGCCAACTCCGCCGGCGCAATCCTCATCGCGTAGCGAAACCCGAAAACCACATCCTGTATCGCCATCATGCCTTTGACCCCAAAGGAATATGGGCACAAAGGCCCGGACTAACCCGAACCTTTGTGCCCAACACCGCAGCCAAGGTTCCCGCCTCCTTGCCGACAGTTACGGTAGGCTCAGACGCTAGGGGCAGTAGGTCGTCTGGCAGCCCCCGCCCGTGCAGCTGCTGGAGTAGCACGAGCTGCAGCTAGGCATCACCATGCCGTTGACGCGCTTGTCCTTCACCTGGAGCCTCTGAAGCTTGAGCACGTTCTTACGCATAGATCCTCCAATGCAATCAAGTCAAAAGCCTAGACCTGGCTGCGGTGGCGAACCAGTGCGTGGGGATATCAAACCCCTAAACACGACAGGGACTGTTTCTTTGTCCTACTGTCAACTGCCACCTAGACTCTGTCCTAATCCTAATACAAAGGCGCTCTGGAATTTGCAACCCTCCTAGAGCTTTCATTAAGGGTAGCCCCGGTACCTTTCGAGGTTAACCTCGGCACGTTCTGTTTCATATCTCTCCCCTGGACCTGGCGATCTCCGGCCCCGACAAGCACGGCAGGCTGTACCTGGCGAAGGCAAAACCCACTCGCGCTTTTCCTCGCGCGAGTGGATCAGGAGCGCCCTCAAGGGCTTCCTGAAACTGGTGGCTGAGCACCTCCAGGGCGAGGAGCGCTCGCAGTTCCACCGGGTCGTGCGTTACCTGAAGCGCTGGCGGGACCGGAACTTCCCCGATGCGGGCAACGCGGCCCCGGTCGGGATCGCCGTGACCGTGATGGCTCTGAAGGCCTTCCGGCCCTCCGTCGACCGAACGGGCAGGCCGGATGACCTGAAAGCGCTCAGCACGACCGTCAGGGGCATGCTCGAGCCGTTCCATTTCTTGCTGTTTTCCCCCGGACGGCAGTGGCCAAGCTGCTGGTGAAGCCCTTCGACCACGTGCTATCCTACATGACGCCCAAACAGAACCACCGGGCCGGAGTAGCAGGAACGGCGGCTGGACGGTCAGGGGGGCCACAGGCTTAGCCGGCGTTACTTTACGGAAACGCCGGTTTCCGAAAAAATTCTTAAGCGCCCCGGGGGGGGCACGGCCCCCGCTATGCTGTGGGGTTGCGCCCGGGACCGAACGTGCGTGCCGCACGGTCTGTACCCCGGTCCACGGGCGCGGGGCGGGCTCGAGGGGCCCGGACCCCCAAACCCTTAAACCCCCAAACCCCATAGGGGGTTTTGGGCTTCTGGGTTTCGGGGCTTCGGGGGCTCGAGCCC
>NZ_QXDL01000167.1:0-9065 GCF_003574345.1 Calidithermus terrae | reverse complement strand
GGGTGGGGCTGGGGTGCTGTTCGCCACGAGCCACGGGCTTCTGCCGCGCTACCGGGTGGCGAACAGCGCCTGGTAGAACAAGCCCTTGAAGAAGCCGTGGAAGGCGTAGGGCCAGGTGGCTTGTTGCTGGGCGCCGGTGGGCCAGTTGTGCCAGGCGGGGCCGAGGTAGTAGAGCCAGTGGCCGGCGAGGTAGCGGGTGTGGTCGCGGGGGAGGCCTAAGGCGGCGTTGAAGTAGCCGCGCAGCCTCGAGGCGGTGAGCAGGAGGTTGGCGGCGGGGTCTTCGAGGGCCTGGCGGGCCTCGAGCTCGGTCTGGGGGAAGGTGGGGTAGGGCCAGGCGGCGAAGCGGGCGAGGCGGGGCTGCTGTTTGAGGGCGTCCTCCCAGGACATCTGGGCCAGGCCCAAAGTGCGCGCGAGCAGGCCGGCGCTGCCGGTGCTCTCGCTGAGGCTCTCGGCCAGGCCGTCGGCGAGGGAACGGATGCCGCGGGAGAGGCCCAGCGCTTTGTCGCCGCCGTACTGCTCGTTGTCCACGATGGCGGCCAGCACGCCCGAGGGGAAGTGCAGTCCCTGGGCGGCCCGGCGGATGGCCTCGCGGTGGGGGAGGACGTGCTGCAGGGCCAGCGGCAGGTCGCGGGTGTCGGGGGGGCTCCCCCGCTTGAGGGACCCGAGGGCCTCGAGCCAGCGCCTCGAGGCGGCCAGCGCCGCTTCGGGGTCGTCGAAGGCCGAGGGGCGGCCGTAGCTCTGGTTGTACAGCTCCAGGCGCAGCAGGCGGCCGACGGCCCGCGCGCCCGGGCGGCCCGTCAGGATCTCGGCGGAGGCCTTGAGGGCTAAGAACTCGCGCACGACGGCTTCGCGGCGGTAGGGCTCGAGGTGGGCGAGCACCTGGCGCAGGGACAGCTTCTGCTGGGGCTCGGCGAGCGGCAGGGGGCGTCCCTGGCCCAGCAGCAACAGCAGCACCAGCAAAACCGCACCCACGGCCGGGGTGCGGAGGTTGGCGGGGCGGGCCCAGGGCCTGGGCAGCGGGTACGTCCGCACGGCTCAGGCGACTAGAGCTCTTCCTCGAGGGAGTCGAAGACCCCGCGCGTGGGGGTGGGTTGGGTCTCGCCCTGGCTCTCGGGCAGGGGCTCGATGCTGGGGTACACCCGCCGCCCGCCGCCCTGGCGCTCGAGCTGCTCGCGCATCTCGCGCAGGTCGAGGTAGCGGTCGGCCTGGTTGCGCAGCTCGAGGTCGGTGAGCTCGGGCACGCCGAGGAGGTGGATCTCCTTGCCCATGGCCCGCAGGGCCGAGAAGGTGTGCGAGAGCTCGCTGGCGCCGGTGGCGACGATGGCGCGGTCCCAGCGCGGGGCGGTGGTGAGGGCGTCGGTAGCCAGCAGCGCCTCGAAGCGGGGCTCGCCGTGGACCTCCCGGCTGCGCACGGTGTACCCCATGAAGATGAGGGCGTCGAGGAATTTCTGCTGCCGCTCGTCGTCGGGGTCCGTGAGGGGGGCGTAGTAGAAGGCGTTGTAGAGGTCGTCGGCGGGACCGAATTGGGCGATGACCCGGCGGTGGTCCACGTTCCAGCCCAGCCGCTTGGCGGCGTTGTACATATACGATCCGTCAATGAACAGGGCAACTTTCACAAATTCCATCATAACAGGGTCAGGAGGCGGTAATGTAGAAGCCGTGGATCATCTGGGCGCGCCGCTGTTTTACGCAGGCCGCCTCGAGGAGCCCCTGCTGCGGCTGGGCCCGGGGGAGGGCGACCGAGCGGCGTTGCTGTTCAGCACGCTCGAGGGGGCGGGGGCGCTGGGCGGGCGGTTGCCACACTATGAACTGAGTTTATTTTCGGCGGCGGACTGGCGCGCGAAGGAGGAGCTCTTCAAGGCGCTGCTGGCGCAGGGTGTGGAGGTGTACCTTTTGGACGAGTCCGAGCCGCACAGCGTCCGGGTGGCCCTGGCTTATGTCCAAAGCCACAAAACTCAGACGGCGTGTTTGTAGATTGAGCGCGTGAGCGTCGCCGTCAAGACCTGCGTATTCCTTGCTCTGGCGCTGGTGCTGGGCCTGAGGGCGGTGCTGGGCCAAGGCGTGCCCGCCGGCAAGCCGGGGGTGGGGGTGCCCCGGGTGGCCGTGGACTACCGCAGCACGGTGGACGCCTGGTGGGCCAACCACCCCCTCAACCCCGCAGCGCCGGGGGGCATCCCCGTCGGGGGCGTCCGGCCCTTCCCGCGCGTGGTCGAGATCGGGCCCGAGCAGAGCATCCAGGACGTCATCGACCGCTACCGCGACTCGGGCGTGACCATCAAGCTGCGCCCCGGGGTCTACCGCCAGTCCTTCGTGACCCGCGGCTTCAGCAACCTCCAGCTCGTCGCCGACGAGCCCGGCACCGTGCGCATCCAGGGCCGGGCCCTGCTGAGCGGGGGCTACGGGGCCATCCCCAAGGGCGCGAAGGAGGCGGCCATAAAAACCTACATCGACTTCGTCAACTGCATCGTCAAGGACTACGACCCCAACCACGACCTCTGCCGCCGCACGGCGCAGAACCGCCCGGGCAACCTCTACCTCAAGAACCTCACCTTCGACGGCTACGGCCAGATCCCCACGCCCCTGCTCACCGTCGCCGCCGTCCGGGACGTGGTGCTCGACAACCTGACCTTCACCGGCAGCACCCTCAACCTCGACCCCGGCATCCACCACCCCGGCCTGGTCTCGGGCCACGCCATGATCGACAACGTGTGGATCCGCGGCGGGAGTTTCGAGGGGCAGTCGCCCTACGCCGTCTACCTCGACGGGCTGCACGGGGGCGGGGTGATCGGGGCGACGTTCGCCTCGAGCTTCGGCAGCGGCGGCCTGCTCTTCCTCACCAACGACGACTTCAGCCAGGACCTCGACCGCCCGGCCAACGGCATCCAGAAGCACGAGCAGCGCAACGGCCAGTTCATCGTGGCCGAGGGCAACACCTTCGGCGGCACCCACACCGCCGTGGGCTTCACCGCCGAGCAGGTGCTGGTGCAGAACAACGAGGTGACGCGGCGGGTGGAGTGGTTCACCCAGAACGACGGGCGCTGCTCGAACCGCTGGGGCACCTTCATCTACCCCAACGTGGGCCACATCATCCGCAACAACCGCGTCAACTACGCCACCGGCTTCCACCTCATCGACGCCAACACCGCCGCGGGCAACTGCGAGAACCGGGCCTTCGGGCAGGTGGGGCGCTACACCCTCGAGGGCAACAAGATCCGCACCCTCGGCCCTGAGGGCCTGGTGGGGCTGGTGGGCCCCAAGGAGTACGTGCAGGGGCCCAACGTGGTGCGGGAGAATTGCGTGGGGAAGGAGTGTTATTGAGGGCGGGACGTTGGGCGCGGGTCGTACGTTGGAGGTCGTACGTCCTGCGTCGTACGCCGAACGCCAAACGCAAGACGCAAGACGCAAAACGCAAAACGCACGTCCTACGTCCTACGTCGTACGTCGTACGCAGGACGCCTTGTCACCCCCCTTAACAAGGGGGGCCGGGGGGATAAACCCTCCCCGCGGGCGGAGAGGGAGGGGGTAGGGCGAACCACAGGCCACGGGCCACGAACCTCCCGCTGACGGCTTACCGCTTCCCGCTTCCTGCCTGCGGGGCGGGGTTCACCACGAGACACAGACCTCCTGGCCGCTGTCACCTGCCTTTAACTTCCCACGGATTACCTCCGCCTATCATTGACGCAGGAGCCCGGCGCGCCCATGGCTGTCCTCGAGATCACCCCCCTACACCCGCACCAGGCCGAAGACTTCCTGGCCTGGCGTGGGGAGGACGAGGTGAGCTACCAGATCGTGCAGGGGGAGGTCGAGGCCCACTTCGTGGGGCAGCGGGTGCTGTGGGTGGCTGTGCTGGACGGGGCCATCGTGGGCACGGTGCAACTGCTCTTCGAGCACCCCGACCCCGAGCTCGCCGACGAGCACAGCGGCTACATCCAGGCGCTCGAGGTGCGCCCTGACTACCGCCGCTTGGGCATCGCCAGCGCCCTGCTCGCGCGCGTGGAGCGGGAGGCGGTGGGGCGCGGCCTGCGCCGCGTGACGCTGATGGTCGAGCCGGACAACGTGGGGGCGCAGTTGCTCTACCGCAAGCGGGGCTACCGGCAGTTCAAGCGCTCGGTGTTCGGGTGGAAGGGGGTGATGTACCCGACGCTGTGCTTGGAGAAGGTGCTGTGAGGGCGCTGAACGCCGATAGCCTATAGCCGAACGCTAAACGCTAAACGCGGGTGCGGGTTGTACGTCGTACGTCGTACGCAAGACGCAAAACGTAAGACGTAAGACGTAAGACGTAAGACGTAAGACGCCCTCGACCCTCGACGAACTATGGGCTACGCGCTTACCCCTCATCGCCGACGGCTGAAGGCCGACAGCCTACGGCTTATAGCTTCTTGCTAACCCTCCACCGTCAAGACCACCTTTCCGAACACCTTGCGCTCCTCGAGCAGCCGGTGGCCTTCGGCGGCTTGCTCGAGGGGGAGCACGGCGCCGACCACGGGGTTGAACTTGCCCTCGGAGACGAGCTGGAGGATGGGGAAGAGGCGGCTTTTGGAGGCCATGGTGGAGCCGTAGACGGTGAGCTGGCGGTAGAAGATGTGGGCCATGGGGGTGAGGGCCTCGTAGCCGGAGGAGGCCCCGGCCACGGCGATGCGGCCGCCCCAGGCGGTCGAGCGCAGCACCTCCTGCCAGAAGTCGGCGCCGGTGTGGTCCACCACGGCGTCGGCGCCCTTGCCGCCGGTGAGCTCGCGCACGCGCTTGCTCCAGCCGGGCTCGAGGTAGTTCACGGTCTCGTCGGCGCCCAGGGCGCGGGCGGCCTCGAGCTTGGCCGGGCTGGAGGCGGTGGCGATGACCCGCGCCCCGTGCAGCTTGGCGATCTGGATGGCCGCCACCGAGACCCCCGAGCCCGCCGCCATCACCAGCACGTCCTCGCCGGGGCGCACCTGGAGCTTGTCCACGACCATCTGCCAGGCGGTGAGGAAGGTCAGGGGGAGGCTAGCGGCCTCGGGGAAGCCCAGCCTTGGCGGCATGGGCAGCACGTTGGCCTGCGGCACCACCACCACCTCGGCGTAGCCGCCCCAGCGGTGCTCGCCCAGGATCTGGTACTGCGGGCAGAGGTTGTCCCGCCCGCTCAGGCAGCGCTCGCAGCGCCCGCAGGAGACGCCGGGGTTGACCACCACCCCCTCGCCGGCCCGCAGGTGCTCGACCCCGGGCCCCACCTCCTCCACCACCCCCGCGACGTCGCAGCCCAGGATGTGGGGCAGGGGCAGCTTGGGGCTGGCGGCGCCCTTGCGCACCCACACGTCGAGGTGGTTGAGGGCCACCGCCCGCACCCGCACCGCGACCTGGCCTGCGCCCGCGCGGGGAGTCTCGATCTCGCCGTAGCGCAGCACCTCGGGGCCGCCCCGGCTCTCCATCAGGATGGCTCGCATCAGGGGGGATTATAAGTTTCCCCGGGGCGACCTGGTCACGTCTCACCCCGGCCGGAGGGGGCTGACGCACCGCTACAGCACGACGCGGGTCCCGGCCTGCCCGCTCAGCACGCCTTGCAGCACGCCGCGCTCGCCCCGGGCGATGGCGGCCCAGGGGGCGCCCTTGTCCAGGGCGTTGAGCGCGGCCTCCACCTTGGGGATCATGCCGCCGGAGATGACGCCCTGGGCGATGAGCTCCTGCACCTCGGCGCGGGTGAGCCGGGCGTAGCGGGTGGCGGGGTCCTTGGGGTCGCGCAGCACGCCCGTCACGTCGGTGAGGAAGACGGCGGGCAGGGCCATCGCGCCCGCGATGGCCCCGGCGGCGGTGTCGGCGTTGATGTTGACCGCCCCCTCCGCCTCGAGCCCGACGGGGGCCACCAGCGGCGTGATGCCGGCCTGGATCAGGCACTCGAGCACCTCGGCCTTGACCGCGCTCACCTCGCCCACCCGGCCCAGCTCGGGCTCGAGCAGGCGGGCCTCGAGCAGCCCCGCGTCGCGCCCGGTGAGGGCCACCGCGGTGCGCCCGCGGGCGCTGAGGCCGTGGGCGAGCTGCTTGCCCAGCGTGGAGAGCACCATCTCCACCACCTCCATCTGCTCGGGCGGGGTCACGCGCAGGCCGTTATGGAAGCGGGTCTCGAAGCCCATGCGCCCCAGCCACTCGCCGATGTTGGGGCCCCCGCCGTGCACCAGCACCAGCGGGCCGGGGTAGGCGGCGACCTCGTCGAGCAATTCGGCCGCGCCCTTGAGGCTGCCGCCGATCTTGACCAGAAGGCTTTCCACGGCTGCCATCCTATCGCACCTGGCGGAGCGCCTCACCCCCGCGCCCCTGTGCCAGGCCTCACACGCGGGTCACGGGGTGGCTTAGACTGGGACAAACCATGCTGCGCTTGCTGATTTTGACGATGGTGTTGGGGTTGGGGCTGGCCCAGGCCCAGGAGGTGCGCGCGGCGGTGGCCGCCAACTTCCGCGACGCCTTCAACGAGGTCGTCCGGGCCTTCGCCAAGGCCAACCCCGGCGTCCGGGTGGTGCCGAGCTTCGGCTCCTCGGGGGCTTTTACCCAGCAGATCGTCAACGGGGCCCCCTTCGACGTCTTCCTGGCCGCCGACATGGCCTTTCCCAAGGCCCTCGAGGCCCAGAACCTGGCCGAGCCCGGCACCCTGCGGGTCTACGCGCGGGGCAAGCTGGCGCTGTTCGTCCCCGGCGCGGCGGGGGTGAAGGGGCTCGAGGCGCTGCGCGACCCCAGGTTCCGCCGCATCGTCGTCGCCAACCCCGAGACGGCCCCCTACGGCAAGGCGGCGGTGCAGGCCCTGCAGGCCGGCAAGCTCTACGAGTTGCTCAAACCCCGCCTGGTCTTCGCCCAGGACGTCGCGCAGGCCGCGCAGCTCACCCTCACCGCCGCCGACGCCGGGTTCATCGCCTACTCGGCGGCGTTCACCCCGGCCTTCAAGGGCAAGGGCGGCGTCTTCGTCGTACCCCAGCGCCTGTACGACCCCCTCGACCAGGGGGTGCTGGTGGTGCGGGGCCGCGGCCGCCCCGAGGTGCGGGCCTTCTACGGCTTCCTGCGCTCGCCCGAGGCGTCGCGCATCATCAAGGCCTACGGCTACCAGACCCCCGACCCCTCGCTCTGATGCTCGAGCCCCTGCTGCTGACCCTCCGCCTGGCGCTGCTGACCTCGCTGGCGCTGCTGCTGCTGGCCGGGCCGCTGGCCTGGGTGCTGGCGAAGCGGGAGTTCCGGGGGCGGGGGCTGCTCGAGACGCTGTTGCTGCTGCCGCTGGTGCTGCCCCCCACGGTGCTGGGCTTCTACCTGCTGTTGCTGCTGGGCAAGAACGGGCCCTTGCAGCAGTGGTTCGGGCTGAGCCTGGCCTTCACCTTCGAGGGCATCCTGATCGGCTCGATCGTCTTCAACCTGCCGCTGGCGCTGTCGAACTACCGCGAGGCCTTCCGCACCATCGACGACGACCTGCTCCAGACCGCGCGCACGCTGGGGGCGGGCCGCTGGCGGGTGTTGCGCGAGGTGGTGCTGCCGCTGGCCGCGCCGGGGCTGCTGTCGGGCACTTTGCTGGTCTTCGCGCACGTGCTGGGCGAGTTCGGCGTGGTGCTGATGGTGGGGGGGAGCCTGCCGGGGGAGACCCAGGTGCTGTCGATCTACATCTACGAGCTGACCCAGGCCCTGCGGCTGGAGGAGGCCAACCGCGTGGCGCTGGTGCTGGTGGGGCTGGCCTTCGGGCTGCTGCTGGCGATCCGTTCGTTGGAGGCAAGGTGGAAGTCGAATACGTCCTCGAGCACCCCGTCCGCCTCGAGATAGCCCTGCGGGTGCAGGGCTTCACCGTGCTGCTGGGGGAGAGCGGGGTGGGCAAGACCAGCCTGCTCAAGGCGCTGGCCGGGCTGCTGCCCGCCCGCGGGCAGCCCTTCGCGGGGCTGCGGGCCGAGCAGCGCCCGGTGGGCTACCTGCCCCAGCACTTCGCGCTCTTCCCCCACCTGACGGCGCTGGAGAACGTGGCCTTCCCCCTGGCCCACCTTCCCCCCGCGCGGCGGCGGGCGAAGGCGCTGGAGTTCCTCGAGCTCATGGGCATCGCCGCCCTGGCCCCGCGCTACCCGCGCCAGCTCTCGGGCGGGCAGCAGCAGCGCGTGGCCCTGGCCCGGGCCCTGGCCCGTGAGCCGCGGCTGCTGCTGCTCGACGAGCCCACCAGCGCCCTCGACGTGGCGACGCGCGAGGAGGTCTTCGCCGAGGTGCTGGCCTCGCTGCGCGGCCTGAACATCCCCACCCTGGCCGCATCCCACGACCCCTGGCTGGCCCAGCAGGCCGACCGGGTGGCGGTGCTGAGCGCTAGGGGCCTCATCCAGCAGGGCAGCAGCACCGAGGTCTTCGCCCACCCCGTGGACCTGGGCACCGCCCGGCTGGTGGGCTTCCGCAACTTCCTGCGGGGGGTGGTGGAGGGCCTCGAGGGCGAGAACGCCTGGATCGCCTGCGGCGGCGTGCGGCTGCGGGCCAGGCGCCCGGGCTGGGCCCGCCCCGGCCAGCCGGTGGTGGCCTGCGTGCGCTCCGACGAGGTGATCGTCGTGCGCCCCGACCGCCGCCCCGAACTGCCCGTGCAGGACAACCTCCTCAGCGGCACCCTGCTGAGCCTCAAGCCCGAGGGCCTGGGCCTGCGCGGGCGCTTCAGCGGCCCCCTCGAGCTCGACCTCCTGCTGCCGCGCCACGTGCAGGAGCGGCTGGGGCTCGAGGTGGGCCGGACCGTCGAGGTGTCGCTCAAGCCGCAGTATTTGCATCTGGTGCCGGGGTAGGGGGTGGGTCGTGCGTTGGGTGCGGGTCGTACGTCCTACGTCGTACGCAAAACGCAAGACGCAAAACGCAAGACGCAAGACGCTGGGGGTGGGTCGTACGTCGTACGCCGTACGCCGTACGCAAGACGCAAAACGCAAAACGCAAGACGCACGCCTTACGTTCTACGCGGGACGCTTTGGCCCTTGGCCCTCGACAGACTACTAGCCACAGGCTGCGGGCGTGTCACCGTAACGCCGGTGTAACGTGCTCGGGATACACTCGAGCGTAGTTCGCACAGGCAAGCCGTCTCGCTTTCGCTTCCGTCGTTGCCGGGGGGTGGGGGG
>NZ_QXDL01000166.1:0-9465 GCF_003574345.1 Calidithermus terrae | reverse complement strand
CCCTGGAGGAGCAGGCCCGGCAGGCGGAGCGGGGCTTCGTGCCCCGCCCGGCCCGCACCCTCCAGCTCCTGCCTGGCCTCGAGGTACGCATTCCTGCCGACGAGCGGCGGGTGCTCGACGAGGGCAGCGCGCTCAGCCTGCGTGGGGAGTACCGCAGCCTGGCCCACAAGCTGGTCCAGGCCTACCGGCAGGGCTCGAGCGCTGCCGAAGTAACCCACGCCCTTCACCAAGCCGAGGCAGCCACCGGGATGCCCCTGCTGGAGGCGGTGCTGACCTTCCTGGGAAGAGCAGAGGGCTTGAAGGGCAGCCTGCTCGAGGCTTACCAGGAACAGGCCGAGGCCAAGCCTCGATCCCAGCCCGCTCCCACTCCCCCATCGCCGGCTCAGGCTCAAGCCCAGCCCGCCCTCCAGCGCAAGGAGAAGGCCAAGCCCGCCCAAGCATTAACACCGGACGAGGCCCGCAGGTTAGCCGAGATGCTGCTGACCCGGAATAACCTCACGGGAGCGACCGACCCCGGCAAATTCGGAGAGGACATCGTCGCCGGCCTGCGGCTCATGGAGCAAAAGGGTTGGATCGACCTCGAGCTCCACCTGGTCCCGGTCGTGAATTACGTACTGGAAAAGGTCCAACGGCAACCCAAGCTGCAACAAAGCCTCCTGCAGGCCCTCGAAAAGCACGGCCTGGCCTACGGCGCCCTGCCCAACCCTACCGCAGCGAGCCGGCCCAAAACCCCGACAGGGGGTGATCTGCCTTTCCACGCCTTCCTCGAGCAGATCGCCATGGACATGGTCTACGAGGTCGAGGGGCTGTTCGAGGCAGACGCCGACCAAAAACCCGACTCCGGCAGCGGCACCACCCAAGCCCAGGTCGATGCCCGCAAGCGGCTGCTCCAATACTTCGGCTACCGGGCTCACAAGACCGTCAAGGGGGTGATGGGCTTCGAGATGAAGCTCTTTACCCCCGTGCCGCGCGAACAGCTACCGCCCGAAGCCAGGGAACGGTGCAAGGACTACACCATGCCCATCGTGGCCTTCCGGGGCAGCGAGGGCGGGGCGATCGCCAGCAAGAGCTACAGCAGCGGCCGCGCCGACTGGCTCTCCGACTTCGCCGACCCCCAGGTGGGCCTGCGCCAATTCCAGGCCAACCGCGACCTCATCGCCGACGTGATGGCGACAGCCAAAGCCGCCTCCAAGTCCCTCCCCTGGGTCACCGGCCACAGCCTGGGCGGGGCCCTGGCCCAGGCCGTGGCCTGCGAGATGCCGCAGTTCGTGGGGCACGTGGTCACCTTCCAGGCCCCGGGCATCGACGCCAAAACCCTGCAAAAGCTCGAGGACTTCAACGCCGAACAGGCCGACCCCGGCCGCCGCATCGGCAGCACCCACGTGCACTACAGCGGCGACCTCGTGGAGCGGGCCGGTGAGGGCTACACCGGCGGGGTGGTAGAGAATTACGAGTTGCCTTATAGCCTGGCCTTCAAGGCCCTCCTAGGCTGTGTTACCGCGTATTTGTCCGAGAAGATGGCCTTCTGGCTCAAAGATCCGGGCCTGCTCGACGCTCTGGCGGACTCGAAGGCATATGCCATTAGAGAGTTCGTGAGGCGGGTTGCTCCCGATGGCCTTGCCGAGGAAGTCCTCACCTACGCGGTTGAGCTGGCGAAATCCAAAAACTGGCCGGGCATCGCCGAGGAGGATTATCAAAGCCTGAAAGCAGGGGCACAGGCCTTTGGCCGCCTGCTCCAAAACCCTGATTTCCTCAAAACCATCGCCCAGATGCCCGAAGCGACTCGCAGGCTCCTCATCCGCACCGGGCTGACCACAGCCCGGGAGCACACCGCCCCAACCTATACTTCACTCCTGCTACAACAGCGCCCCGAGTACGGCACCTTATTTGCTAACGCCAAGGGCACTAAGGACGACCCCAACACCCCCTATGACCGCCCCGCCAACCAAACCAAGTTCGTGGGCACCAAAACTGAAGACCAGTTGGAGAAACGGATTATCGAACCCTACCGCAAAAAGATCGGGCCCTCGATCGGCAAAGCCTTCGAGGACTGGAACAAGGCTAACGAGGCCAACCCCAACTACCGCCTAGTTGACACCGGGCGCGAGGAGTTCAGGGCGGTGTTCAACATCCTCTCAGGGATTGCGAGGAAAGAGAAAAACAAGGATTTGGCTTTGCGGTTAATGGCGGAGGCGGTGGGGAATAAAGGCATTACCGACATACTCTCCAATCTACCGATCGGCATTCGACGCCAATACCTCAGATGGTTTCAAAACGAGCAAAACCTTACTGACATTTGGATCGCTTGGAACCAAGACACGGCGGAGGCAAGAGAATGAACAGGCTGGTCTTGTATGCCCTCCTGGCATGCGCGCTCACCATAAACGGATGTAAGGCGTCCAGATCAAAACCCACTATGAATCTCTCTACCCCCGCTATGAATCTCTCTACCGAGGAACACGCTCTTCTGGTAAGCAAGCAGCTTGACAAAATAGCCGAATTTATAGGTGGCAGGATAATTCAAAACCTGCCGGATTTTCGTGTGTTACCACACGGGGATAAGAACTGTGCCTATCCATCGGATTGGGAAATTGGCGTGTTCTGCGCTCAGTATATAGGCGGTCTGTCAGGCAAGGAAGTAATGGATAAACTTGTGGAATTGAATAGATCAGAGTTTTTAATGCCCGATCCGCCTTACGTATGGGATTCAAATGCACGCTGGTACACGACGGTTTGGGGGATTCCGGCAACAAGGTTTACCTTCACCCTGGTCTATGTGCCAGACTGGGAAATTGTCGGAGGACCAAAAATATCCAAACTGGATATTTCCTACACAGAGGATGCGAAATGGGATGACCTCCATTCTCCTCGTTGATCGGCACGCAGGAGCCTCCATCAAAAGCGCTGGAGATTTAGATGCTAGTGCGGCTGATTATTTATTTCCTACTAAGCTTTTTGCTGTCGGGGTGCCCGAAGAAAGGGAGTTCGAGTATGGGAATGTCTTCCCACCAGGCGTTTGATAGCGAGACGCAAGCAGTCTTAGCAAGCAGGAACTTCAATAAAATTGCATTAGCGATTCTAAGCCATCTTATCAACCAAGATTTCGAGATCATCGACTGTAATCTACCGAAGTACCCCGATGGCGGAGACGCCTGCGCCAGATATAACGGGTCGAAAGGCATAAAAGATGTTATGTCCCAGATCGGGGTGACAGGAAAACGCTTCTTTCTCACCCCCGATCCACCATACGTCTATGACAAAGCTGCCGGGTGGTACACCACTGTGTGGGCCGTACCTACCACTCGTTACACCTTCACGGTAGTAGTCAGTGAATATCACGAAACCCTGGATGACCCAAAGTTCATCCGGGTTCGCGTTTCTTACTCGGAATACGAGAAGTGGGACGATCTTTATCCTCCTCGTTGATTAGCCAGGATGCAGCGGAGTTTCAGTGTTGGAGGACTGGAACAAGGCTAACGAGGCCAACCCCAACTACCGCCTAGTTGACACCGGGCGTGAGGAGTTCAGGGCGGTGTTCAACATCCTCTCAGGGATTGCCAAAAAGGAGCCTGACCAGTGGCGGGCAGTTCAGAAAATGCGCGAGATAGTTCTGAGCAGCCAGGTACAAAACATCTTTAAAGCTCTCGAGCGCCTACACGAACAGTATGAGCGATGGTTCTTGGAACCCAAGAATCTAACGGATATCTGGGTCGCGTGGCATCAGGACTCAGCAGAGGTATACGAATGAACCGTCGCAATGGTCAATGCATGTACATAGTAGCAGCGATCACGTGCTTGATTCTCGTTGGCTGCAAGTTGGTATGTAATCCTCAGACCCAAGAAAGAGCTGTCTCTATGGAGCAACTAGATGAACGTGTGCTAAGGAGTGGTGATCTCAGAAAGATCGCTCTCTATCTTGCCGAGCAACTCACTTCACAGGACTTTACCGAGATTGATTGTGGAGGTACTAAGCATAGTACGTTGGTAAGCGTGTGTTTTGAGTATGTAGGGCCTGGCTCAAGCGATCAGGAACGGATCAACATCCTTTGGACCGAGGTGATGAACAAACTCGTGGAACGGGGCAGGAATAAGTTCCTGATGCCCGACCCACCCTATGCCCAACAAAACTATTGGTACACCACAGTTTGGGGAATTCCGAGCACTCGGTATACCTTTGATGTCGTGCTGGCCCGTACTCTTTACATAGAAGACCTTAGTCGAGAATACCTCGAACTAAGAATCACTTATTCAGAAAGCGAAACGTGGGATGATCTCTACCCTCCCCGTTAACTGCCTCACGGTAAAGGCTCGAGCCCATCCATAGCCCTCACTACCTGCCTTGCTCGTTGCAAGTGCCTTACAAGCGAAGCGGGGCTTTTAAGCAAGAAGTCGGCCTCGAGGCGCGAAATCGCCCTGCTGGTCCTGTTCGCGGTGCTGTGGCTGCTCTTGCCCGGAGGCTTCTGGGCGCCCGTTTTCATGCTCGTAGTTATGGGCGTTTACTCGTGAACGGAGCCCCAGGGCCCGCCCTCCATCGTGACCAGCCGCGCCCTGCGGCCGGGGGGGCGGGGGTATAATCCCAACACTCGTTTGTTTGCGAGGTGACAATGGTCACGCTCTCCAGAACCCCATCCCATCCCCACGAACGCAACCCCGGCACCCCCTTCGACCTCTCGGCGGTCGAGGGGGCGCTGGTCAACCGTAGCGCCATCGAACGGCGGGCGGCGACCCTTCCCACCCGGCGCACGGTCAAGAAGGAGTGGCAGGCGGCCTGGCTGCTGCACGCCATCACCACCATCGACCTCACCACCCTCTCGGGGGACGACACGCCCGGCACCGTGCGGCGCCTGTGCGCCAAGGCCCGCCAGCCCTTGCGGCCGGAGCTGATGGAGGCCCTCGGGATCGCGGGAAGGCCCATCGCCACGGGCGCGGTGTGCGTCTATCACGAGATGGTTCCTACCGCCGTGGAGGCGCTGAAGGGCACGGGCATCCCCGTCGCCGCCGTCTCCACCGGCTTCCCGGCCGGGCTCAACCCCCACGCGCTCAAGCTGAAGGAGATCGAGGCCTCGGTGGCGGCGGGGGCGGCGGAGATCGACATCGTGATCTCGCGCCACCACGTGCTCACGGGCAACTGGAAGGCGCTTTACGACGAGGTGCGCGACTTCCGCGAGGCCTGCGGCCCGGCCCACATGAAGGCCATCCTGGCGGTGGGCGAGCTGGGCACGCTCAAGAACGTGATGCGGGCGAGCCTGGTGTGCATGCAGGCCGGCTCGGACTTCATCAAGACCTCCACCGGCAAGGAGAGCGTCAACGCCACGCTGCAGAATAGCCTGGTGATGGTGCGGGCCATCCGCGAGTTCTACGAGCAGACCGGCTACAAGGTGGGCTTCAAGCCCGCCGGGGGCATCCGCACCGCCAAGCAGGCCCTCGACTGGCTGATCCTGATGAAGGAGGAGCTGGGCGAGGAGTGGATGCAGCCCCACCTCTTCCGCATCGGCGCGAGTGCCTTGCTCAACGACATCGAGCGGCAGCTCGAGCACTTCGCCTACGGCCGCTACGCCTCGATGCAGTACCAGCCGCTGGGATAAAGCCGCGCATGGCAGAAGAATCCCGGCAGTACGCGACATGCCCTCTGCCCCTGGAGGGGGATTTATGACCGTGACCGAACTCCTCGAGACCCTCCCCTACGGCCCCGCGCCCGAAGCCGCCAAGCCCGCCCTCGAGTGGATCGAGGCGCATAAGGGGCGCTTTGGGCTGTTCATCGGCGGGAAGTGGCGCGACCCCTCCACCCAGGAGTGGTTCGCCTCGATCAACCCCGCCAACGCCAAGCCCCTCGCCGAGGTCGCGCAGGGCGGCCCCGAAGACGTGAGTGACGCGGTGAAGGCCGCGCGCAAGGCTTTCGCCTCCTGGGGCAAGACCCCCGGCCACGTGCGGGCGCGCTACCTCTACGCCCTGGCCCGGCAGGTCCAGAAGCACTCGAGGCTCTTCGCCGTGCTCGAGACCCTCGACAACGGCAAGCCCATCCGCGAGACCCGCGACATCGACATCCCGCTCGTGGCGCGGCACTTCTACTACCACGCGGGCTGGGCGCAGCTCATGGAAGGTGAGCTCTCGGGCTACGAGCCGGTGGGCGTGGTGGGCCAGATCATCCCCTGGAACTTCCCCCTCCTCATGCTCGCCTGGAAGATCGCCCCCGCGCTGGCGATGGGCAACACCGTGGTGCTCAAGCCCGCCGAGTTCACCCCGCTCACCGCCTTGCTCTTCGCCGAGATCTGCCAGAACGTGGGCCTGCCGGCGGGCGTGGTCAACATCGTCACCGGCGACGGGCGCACCGGGGCGGCGCTGGTGGAGCACGAGGGCGTGGACAAGATCGCCTTCACCGGCTCGACCGAGGTGGGGCGCATCATCCGGCGGGCCACGGCGGGCAGCGGCAAGAAGCTCTCGCTCGAGCTCGGCGGCAAGTCGCCCTTCCTCGTCTTCGACGACGCCGACCTCGACAGCGCGGTGGAGGGCGTGGTGGACGCCATCTGGTTCAACCAGGGGCAGGTGTGCTGCGCGGGCAGCCGGCTGCTGGTGCAGGAGGGCGTGGCCGAGAAGCTCTACGGCAAGCTGCGCGCGCGCATGGAGCGGCTGCGGGTGGGCGACCCCCTCGACAAGGCCGTGGACATCGGGGCCATCGTGGCGCCGGTGCAGCTCCAGAAGATCCAGCAGCTCGTGCAGAAGGGCGTGGAGGAGGGCGCTGAGCTGTGGCAGCCGAGCTGGGCGGTGCCCGCCGAGGGCTGCTTCTACCCCCCCACCCTCTTCACCAACGTGGCCCCGGCCTCGACCATCGCCCAGGAGGAGATCTTCGGCCCGGTGCTCGCCGCCATGACCTTCCGCACCCCCGAGGAGGCGGTCAGGCTCGCCAACAACACCCGCTACGGGCTGGCCGCGAGCATCTGGAGCGAGGACATCAACCTCGCCCTCGACGTGGCGACGCAGGTCAAGGCCGGGACCATCTGGATCAACAGCACCAACCTCTTCGACGCCGCTTCGGGCTTCGGCGGCTACCGCGAGAGCGGCTTCGGGCGCGAGGGGGGCAAGGAGGGGCTGTGGGAGTACGTGAAGAAAGCCGAGAGCCGGTTGCCGATAGCCGATAGCCCGAAAAGCAAGTCGCGGGCCAAGGCGAAAACCGCCGAAGCCATCAGCTATGAGCCCCCGGCCGTCAGCGCTCTTCCGCCCATCGACCGCACCGCCAAGCTGTTCATCGGGGGCAAACAGGCCCGCCCCGACAGCGGCTACAGCAAGGCGGTCTATGGCCCGCAGGGGCAGCTCATCGGCGAGGTGGGGCTGGGCAACCGAAAGGACGTCCGCAACGCGGTGGAGGCGGCTCGAGGGGCCTTCGAGGGCTGGCGCAGGACCACCGGGCACAACAAAGCGCAGATCCTGTACTTCCTGGCCGAGAACCTGGAGGCCCGCGCCTTCGAGTTCGCGCGCCGCCTCGAGCTCCAGACCGGCGCGGACGGCATGGCCGAGGTCGAGGCCGCGATCCAGGCCCTCTTCACGGCAGCCGCCTGGGCCGACAAGTACGACGGCGTGGTGCACAACACCCCCATCCGCAACGTCACCCTGGCGGTGCCCGAACCCATCGGCGTGATGGGCCTGCTCTGCCCCGACGACCGGCCCCTGCTCGCCCTCGCCACGCTGGCCGGGGCCGCGCTGGCGATGGGCAACACGCTGGTGGTGGTGCCCTCCCCTGCCCACCCCCTGAGCGCGACCGACCTGTATCAGGTGCTCGAGACCTCCGACGTGCCCGCCGGGACCTTCAACATCGTCACCGGCGAGCGCGACGAGCTCGCCAAGACCCTGGCCGAGCACGACGACGTGGACGCGGTGTGGTACGCCGGGCCCCAGGCGGGCCGGGCCATGGTGGAAAAGGCCAGCGCCCTCAACATGAAGCGCACCTGGACCCTGCCCGAGAGCGGCCCCTTGCCCGGCATGGACGAGATCCTGCGGCAGGCCACGCAGGTCAAGAACATCTGGGTCCCCTACGGGGCGTAACCCTCCTGTAGCGCAGGGGCGCGGCGCGCCGCGCCCCTACTTTTGCCCCAGCCCTCGACGGCGGCTAATTGGTCCTGAGTTGGTATATGCTTGGTGCACATGCTCCGTGCCTGGCGACCCTCGGACGAGACGGCCCTCCTCGAGCTCTGGCGGCGGCGCTGGGGCGAGCGCTTTCCCCTGGACAAGGCCCTCTGGGAGCAGCAGACCGCGGGCGACCCGCGACACTTCCGCGCGGACCTGGCGCGGGCGTTCGAGGAAGGGGGCCGGGTCGTGGGGGCGGTGAGCCTCAAGACGCCGCCCTCGCCGCCCGCCTGGAGCAACCAGAACCCGCGCAACGCCTGGATCAGCTTCCTGCTCGTGGAGGAAGGCCGGGAGGAGGACGTGGGGCGGGCGTTGCTCGAGTACGCCCAGGGCGCCCTCCGCGCCGAGGGCTTCGCCCGGGTGCAGTACGGCGGCGACCCCAGCCACTTCTTCCCCGGCGTGCCGGTCGAGGACACGGCGCTCGCTGAACTGTTGCAGGCTTCGGGCTTCGAAGCGGCGGGCCTCGAGCAGGACTTCATCCGCGACCTGGCCGATTACGCGTTGCCCACCGCCGCGCGGGAGGCGCTCGAGGCGAGCGGGTTCAGGATCGGCCCCTGCCGGCCGGAGCAGGTAGCGGCGCTGCTGGGCTTCCTCGAGGCCGCCTTTCCGGGGCGCTGGCTGTACGAGACCGAGCAACGCCTGAAGGTCGAGCCCAGCCCGGCTGACGTGCTGGTGCTGGAGGGCGAGGGGCAGGTGTGGGGCTTCGCCCACGTGTACCACCGCGGCTCGAGGCGCATCGGGCCGGGGATCTACTGGCGGGAAGCGCTGGGGGCAGCCTACGGCGGCCTCGGCCCCATCGGGGTTTCTGGGGCTCTGCGGGGGAGGGGGCTGGGCTTCGCGCTGCTGGGCTACGGGGTGCAGCACCTCAAGGAGCTGGGCGTGGGGCGCATGGTGATCGACTGGACCACCCTGGCCGACTTCTACGGCAAGGCCGGCTTCGTGCCCTGGCGCGGCTACCGCCCGCACAGCCGCGGGCTATGAGCCTGTACCGCGTGGGGGTGGACGCCGGGGGGACCGCGGTCCGGGCGGTGCTGGCGCGGAGGGGGCCGGAGGGCCTCGAGGCGCTGGGCAAGGGCGCGGCGGGGAGCGCCAACCCGCGGCAGGTGGGCCTCGAGGCCGCCCACCGCGAGCTGCGGGCCGCCGTCGAGGCCGCCTTCCGGGAGGCCGGGCTCGAGCCCGAGCTGGAGGGCTGCGCCGTCCACGCCGGGGTGGCGGGGCTGGCGACGCCCGAGGACGTGCGGGCCTTCGAGGGCTTTTCCCACCCCTACGCGCGGCTGGAGGCCCAGAGCGACGCCGCCCTGACGCTGGACGCCTACTTCGCCGGGGAGCCGGGGGTGCTGCTCGTCG
>NZ_QXDL01000165.1:0-9476 GCF_003574345.1 Calidithermus terrae | reverse complement strand
TCCAGGACGATCTGCACAACAGCGGCGTGCTGCCCGAGCCGCACCCGGGCTTCAAGAACTACGTGTGGGAGCGCGACGGCTACCGCTGGCTCTTCGTCCACCACTTCGGCACCGGCGGCGCGGGCCGCTTCTGCCGCCAGTTCCACAGCCTCCAGGTGACGGTGGCCAACAAGTCCACGGGCGAGATCGTGGCCGACTTGCGCCTCATGACCGACTTCGGCGCCTCCCGCGACAACAACACCGACCTGCCGCTCAACGTCACCTGCCCCCAGGGCGTCCTCACCCCCTCCCAGGTGGCTCCCCTCAGCACCGGCACCCGCACCATCAAGGTGCAGCCCGACCTCAACGGCTACGAGCCCTGGCGCAGCGCCGATAAGGGCCTGATCCTGGGCCTCAGCCTCGCCGGCCTCACCTTCGACACCGTCACCCCCATCACCGGCTGCACCGACTCGACCTGCACCCAGATGATCCGCATCGGGCAGAACGTGGGCGAGCAGCGCCTGTTCGCGGTGGCGACCGACCCCGGCGGCCCCGCGCTGTCCATCGACGCCTCCAAGACGCCGGGCGGCGGCGGCGAGTTCTTCACCGACGTCTACGGCAAGAAGGTCCTGCCTGCCTCCGACCCCGGCGCCGTCCGCCAGTACGTCAAGCCCGGGCTGCGCCTCGAGGTGCGCAACGAGCGCAACAGCGAGTGCTACACCCGCGACGCCTTCTTCATGTTCTACGAGGCGTGCGGCAATGCCCCCCAGAGCTCGATGAACATCGAGGGCGCCCTGAGCGACAAGAACTAATACCCGATTCGGTTAGTTCGTCTCCCTTCGGCCGGCCGCCCCGCCTTGGTGGGGCGGCCGGCCGAAGTTATCCGCGTAGCGGAGGGCGGTACCGCCCCTTGGAAGGGAGACGCTTTCTTCGCCGGCCGTCAGGGAGGGGTGTGCTCTAGGGTCCAAAAAGATAGCCTCCAGGGTTCTGGGCTGGATGATTATCTTTTTGAATCCGGTATAACCCCCCACGGGCCTCCTCACTGCCGCAGCACCCCGGGCTTCGCGCCCGGGGTGCTCGTCCGTCCTGCAGGATCAATGGATTTCTTGCAGGAGCCGTTGGCGAGGAAAAGCCGCCAATAGCACCAGTACGGCTATCCGAACAACCAGGCACCCGGGTTTATGGAAATTCCAGCCGGTTTCGCCCCAATTCACGGAAGGATTAATAAGAACAAGGCCGGCCCAAGCACCCTTCCGCAGTTCGGTCTCGGGATTATTCGCTTTTCCCATGCAAACCGTGAGCGAACGATTTCCGTGGTGATCATCCCTAGCTCAGCAATTCCTCAGGATGAACCGCGAGCCTCTGATGTTAGATGACACGAATTTAAGGTGAGCGGGGTCTATTATGAGAAAATCCGGGCAAATTGCGGGCAAGGATCTCAGACGGGCATTTCTCTGGTCGCTGCTGATCGTGCTGGCAGCCTGCGCTGACCGCCCCGCGCCGGCCTCGGCCCCGCGGGTGGCCCTTAGCCTGAGCAGCGTGGCCTCGAGCAGCTCCGGCAGCGTGGGGGTGCGGGTGCTGGCGGAAGACGCCGTCGGGGTGCGGCGCCTGGCCTACCGGCTCAACGGCGGGGCCGAGCGGGCGGTGCGCCTGGCCCCCGGGCGCAGCGTGCGGCAGTACTTCAGCGTCGCGGGCCTCGAGCCCGGCGACAACGAGCTGGTGGTCAGCGCCTACAACGCGGCGGGGCTCGAGGGACGCGCCAGCGTGCGGCTCTTCCTGGCCGCCCAGCAGGCCGGGGCCCCGGTCATCAGCGTCGAGTCCCCCGCCGACGGCTCGAGCAGCGGCAGCGACACGGTGCGGGTGCAGGGGGAGGTGAGCGACGAAGGGCAGGTCGTGCGCCTGAGCTTCCGGCTCAACGACGAGCCGGAGGAGGTCATCCGCGTCACCCCGGGCGGCCGCTCGAGCTTCAACCACACCGTCGGCTTCCTGCGGCCCGGGGCCAACGCCCTCGTGCTCACCGCCTACGACGACGAGGGCAACGCCAGCTCCACCGCGCTGACCGTAAACTACGGCCAGGGCACGCCCGAGCCGGGCGGGGGCCCCGCCCTCAGCGTCTTCTCCCCCGCCGACGGCAGCACCAGCGACGCCGCCACGGTGCAGGTGCGCGGCAGCGCCAGCGGCGAGAAGGGCGTGAGCCGCCTGACCTTCCGGCTCAACGACGAGCCCGAGGAGGAGATCGACGTCGAACCTGGCGAGCGGGTGAGCTTCAACCACAGCGTGGGCTTCCTGCGACCGGGGAGCAACACCATCGTCCTCAGCGCCTACGACCCGGACGGGGCGCGGGGCACCTACACCCTGACCGTGAACTACGGCTCGAGCGGCGGTACCAACGCCGCGCCCAGCGTCCGCATCGCCGCGCCTGCCGACGGCAGCACCCTCGCCAGCCCCTCGGTGGAGGTGAGCGGCTCGGCCAGCGACGACGCCTCGGTGACGCGCCTGGCCTACCGGCTCAACGGCGGGGCCGAACAGGACGTGGGCGTCACGGCGGGCAGGACCGTGAGCTTCGGCTTCACCGCCGGCGGGCTCAGGGAGGGGGGCAACACCCTCGAGGTCATCGCCTACGACGCGGCGGGGCTCAGGGGCTCGGCCTCGTCGCGCGTGACCTACAGCCCCGCGCCGCCCACGGGCGACCTCGACTTCCGGCGGGTCCAGATCGACGCGGCCAGCCCCAAGGAGGCGTGGATGAAGAGCGTGGGCGACCTCAACGGCGACGGCCTGCCCGACCTCGTCATCGCGGGCGACGCCGACGATCTGGTGTGGTACGAGGCCCCCGGCTGGACCAAGCGCGTCATCGACGCCTACGCCCGCAGCCAGAGCGGCAGCGCCGTGGCCGACCTCGACAAGGACGGCGACCAGGACCTCGTGGTGGGCACCCACTGGTACGAGAACGCCAACGGCAGGGGCACCTCCTGGGCCAAGCACAGCCTCGGCAACGCGGGCACCCACGACGTCGTGGTCGCCGACTTCAACAGGGACGGCAAGCCCGACGTCGCCATGCGCGGGGAGCAGGACACCGTGGTTACGGTGTTCGTGCAGAACAGCAAGACCTCGTGGGACAGCTTCGACGTGGAGCCGGGCTACGGGCTCAACGGCCTGGCGGCGGGCGACATCGACCGCGACGGCTGGCCCGACCTGGCGGTGGGCGGCGTGTGGATGAGGAACCCCGGGAGCGGCGGCGGGGGGTGGGGCCGGTACACCTTCGCCCCCGGCTGGCAGGCTTACGCGGCCGTCGTCCTGGCGGACGTGAACCGCGACGGCCGCCTCGACGCGGTGATGGCGCCCTCCGAGCGCGCCGGCGAGGTGGCCTGGCTCGAGGCCCCCGCCGACCCGAAGAACGCCTGGACCCGCCGCGTCATCGAGCCCGGCGTTGACAGCATCCACTCCCTCGACGTGCTGGATTTCGACGGCGACGGCGACCTCGACGTGGTGGGCTCGGAGTTCCGCGGCCAGAAGCGCACCATGATCTGGCTCAACCAGGGCGGCTCGTGGCAGACCCGTGTGGTCGGCACCGAGGGCTTACACCAGACCCGCGTGGTGGACGCCGGCAGCGACGGGGACTACGACGTCTTCGGGCACGTCTGCCCCGAGCCCGAGGCCTGCTTCGGCACCGGGCCTGTTGTCTTGCTGGAGAACTGAGCAACCGGCCGGCTCGAGGCCCCGCCCCGGCACGGCGGGGCCTCTCAGCGTGGGCTCACGCTCGAGCGCCCGGCGATCTGGTAGTTTCGCTGGTGGAGCCGGAGGCCCCCGGGCCGCCCAGCGCTACCCCATCCCCGAGGAGAGGCCGTGAACCCACCGCGATGGAAGACCCGACTCCTGCTCTCGAGCCTGGCCCTGGCCCTGCTGCTGGGGGCCCAGGGCAACCCCTTCAGCTTCCGCCGGGTGCAGATCGACAAGGCCAGCCCCGAATCGGCCTGGATCAAGAGCGTCGCCGACCTCAACGGCGACAAGCTCCCCGACCTCGTCATCAGCGGCGGCAACGGGCCGCTGGTGTGGTACCAAGCCCCCTACTGGGTCAAGCGCACCATCGACCCTGCCGCCAAGAGCCAAAGCGGCAGCGCGGCGGCGGACATCGATGAGGACGGCGACCTGGACCTGGTGGTGGGGGTGGTGCTGTACGAGAACCTCAACGGCCGGGGGACGTCCTGGAAGCGGCACGTGCTCGGCAACGCCGGCACCCACGACGTCGTGGTCGCCGACCTCGACAAGGACGGCAAGCCCGACGTGGTCATGCGCGGCGAGACCGACACTGTGATCACGGTGTTCCTGCAGAACGCCAAGGACGACTGGCGCCCCTTCGAGCTCGACCCCCGCCGCAGCCGCAACGGGCTCGACGTGGGCGACATCGACCGCGACGGCTGGCCCGACCTCATCACGGGCAGCGTGTGGATGAAAAACCCCGGCCCCGGCCTCGCCAAGGCCCGGTGGAGCGAGCACACCTACACCGACTGGGTGCCCTACGCCGCCGTGGTGCTCGCGGACGTGAACGGCGACGGCCGCCTCGACGCGGTGGCCTCCCCTTCGGAGGAAAAGGGCCGGGTCTCCTGGCTCGAGGCGCCGCCCGACCCCGCGGCCCGCTGGCGCGAGCACGTGATCGAGCCCGGCGTCGAGAGCGTCCACTCCCTCGACGTGCTGGACTTCGACAAGGACGGCGACCTCGACGTGGTGGGGTCGGAGTTCCGCGGCCAGAAGCGGCTGTTCGTATGGCTCAACAAGGGGAACGGCTGGGAGGCTCGAGTCCTGGGCACCGAGGGGCTGCACCAGACCCGCGTGGCCGACGCCGGCAGCGACGGGGACTACGACGTCTTCGGGCACGTCTGCCCCGAGCCCGAGGCCTGCTTCGGCACCGGGCCCGTGGTGCTGATGGAGAACCGCTCGAGCCGCTGAGCCCCCCGCTTGGGGGAGGCGCATTTTTCCCGGTGAACCTTCCGGGAATACCCCAAAACCCGAAAAATCCCGGGTTTCACGCTCGAGCCCGTACGGGCTAAAGCGTGTTTCGGATTGAGTCCATCCAAGCTCGGTGGTAAGATGTGAAAGTTGACAGAATTGCAAAAGCGTTTGGCATATCCCCAAGCTCAAGGGGAACTCAACACTAGCTAAACGGACCTTTACACGATTCTCAACGCCCTCAGTGTCTTCTCACGGTTGAATTACGTGGCTTGAGTCGTTGCCTTAACGGAGGCGTTATGCGTTTGGGGCCAGGGTCAACACAGGGAAAGCTCTTTTGGGGGCTGCTGGCAGGAATGGTGTTGCTGCTGGCGGCGTGTGCCAGGGGCGACGGGACGCCCCCGGAGATCCGGATCAGCCAGCCCCTCGGCGGCTCCACCATCCCCGACGACGGCGTCGCGGTCCAGGGGGAGGCCCTCGACGACAACGGGGTCGCCCGCCTGACCTACCAGCTCAACGGCGGGGTCGAGCACCCCGTCGGCATCACCGTGGGCCGCCAGGTCCCCTTCGACTTCGCCGTCACGGGCCTGGCCGAGGGGGACAACACCGTCCTGGTCAACGCCTACGACACCACCGGCCTGAAGAGCACGGCCAAGGTCGAGTTCCGGCGGGCCCCGCGCAACGCCCCGCCCCAGGTCGGCCTCAACGAGCCGGCCGACGGCAGCACCACCGCCAGCAGCAGCATCGCGGTGAAGGGCGTCGCCGCCGACGACCGGGGCGTGACCGCCCTGAGCTACCGCCTCAACGGCGGCAGTGAGAAACCCGTCAGCATAAACCAGGGCAAGAGCGTGCCCTTCTTCTTCAGCGTCAGCGGCCTGCAAAGCGGGGCGAACACCCTCGAGGTCATCGCCTACGACGCGGCGGGGCTCAAGGGCTCGGCCTCGTTGCGCGTGACCTACAGCGCCGCCTCCGCCTCGACCCCTAAGCTCAGCATCGGCCAGCCCGCCGACGGCGCCGTCGTCAGCGCCGACACCGTGCGCGTCCTGGGCAGCGCCAGCGACGACAAGGGCGTGACCCGGCTGAGCTACAAGCTCAACGACGAGGCGGAGGAGAGCTTCGGCGTCAACCCCTCCGCCCAGGTCAACATCGACCACACCCTCGGCTTCCTCAAGCCCGGCGCCAACGTGGTGGTGGTGAGCGCTTACGACAGCGAGGGGAACAAGGGCTCGAGGTCCTTCACCGTCAACTACACCCCGCCGCCCACCCCGCCCAGCCTCAGCCTCAGCGAGCCGGCCAACGGCAGCACGGTCTCGAGCAGCACCGTCGCCGTGCGGGGCACCGCCAGCGACGACACCCTCGTCTCGCACGTGAGCTACCAGCTCAACGGGGGCAACGAGCAGAACGTCAGCATCAGCGCCGGCAAGAGCGTGAGCCTCAGCTTCAACGTCGGCGGGCTGAGGCAAGGCGGCAACACCCTCACGGTGCACGCCTACGACAACAACAACACCCGCACCTCCGTCACCCTCAGCCTCACCTACGCCTCCGGCACCAACGCCGCGCCGAGCGTCACCATCAGCAGCCCGGCCAACAACAGCAGCACCGGCAGCAGCGCCGTGCGCGTCCTGGGCACCGCCAGCGACGACCAGGGCGTGACCCGGCTGGGCTTCAAGCTCAACGGCGAGCCCGAGGAGACGGTGAACGTCACCCCCGGCAAGTCGGTGCCCTTCGACCGCACCATCGGCACCCTCCAGAGCGGCAGCAACACCCTCACCGTCTTTGCCTACGACGAGGCGGGCCTCAAGGGCCAGGCCAGCGTCAGCGTGACCTACAACCCCACCACGCCTCCGCCCCCACCCCCGCCGACCGGCAGCCTCAACTTCCGGCGGGTGCAGATCGACGCCGAAAGCCCGCAGTCGGCCTGGATGAAGAGCATCGGCGACCTCAACGGCGACGGCCTGCCCGACCTCATCATCGGCGGGGACAACGTCGAGCTGGTGTGGTACGAGGCCCCCGGCTGGACCAAGCGCACCATCGACAGCGCCTCGCGCAGCCAGAGCGGCAGCGCCGTGGCCGACCTCGACAAGGACGGCGACCTCGACGTGATCTACGGCACCCACTGGTACGAGAACGCCAACGGGGCGGGCACTTCGTGGGCCAAGCACGGCCTGGGCAACGCCGGCACCCACGACGTCGTGGTCGCCGACTTCAACAGGGACGGCAAGCCCGACGTCGCCATGCGGGGCGAGACCGACTCGGTGGTCACGGTCTTCCTTCAGAACAGCAAGACCTCATGGTCCTCCTTCGACATCGACCCCGGCTACGGCCGCAACGGCCTGGCGGCGGGCGACATCGACCGCGACGGCTGGCCCGACCTGGCGGTGGGCGGCGTGTGGATGAGGAACCCCGGCGGCGGCGGGGGGGGCTGGGGCCGGTACACCTTCGCCCCCGGCTGGGAGCCCTACGCCAGCGTGGTGCTCGAGGACCTCAGCGGCGACGGCCGCCTCGACGCGGTGATGGCGCCCTCCGAGCGCGCCGGGGAGGTGGCCTGGCTCGAGGCCCCCGCCGACCCGAAGAACGCCTGGGCCCGCCACGCCATCGAGGGCGGCGTCGAGAGCGTCCACTCCCTCGACGTGCTGGACTTCGACCGTGACGGCGACCTCGACGTGGTGGGCTCGGAGTTCCGCGGCGGCAAGCGCCTGTTCGTGTGGCTGCGCAGCGGCTCGAGCTGGAGTGCCCAGGTGATCGGCACCGAGGGGCTGCACCAGACGCGGGTGGCGGATATCGGCAGCGACGGGGACTACGACGTCTTCGGCCACGTCTGCCC
Organism: Calidithermus terrae; assembly: GCF_003574345.1. Lineage (NCBI taxonomy): Bacteria > Thermotogati > Deinococcota > Deinococci > Thermales > Thermaceae > Calidithermus > Calidithermus terrae. Next base: position 1,729 of record NZ_QXDL01000165.1, on the reverse strand, counting down.
CGAGCCCGAGGCCTGCTTCGGCACAGGGCCCGTGGTGCTGATGGAGAACCAGCCCGCCAGCGGTTCCTCCAACCGGGTGCTGGTGTTCTCCAAGACCGAGTCCTTCCGCCACGACTCCATCCCCGACGGCGTCGCCGCCATCCGGCAGCTCGGCAGCCTCAACGGCTTCGGCGTGGACGCCACCGAGGACGCGGCGGCCTTCACCAGCGCCAACCTGGCCCGCTACCGGGCCGTCGTCTTCCTCAACACCCAGGGCAACGTGCTCAACGCCTCGCAGCAGAGCGCCCTCCAGCAGTACATCCAGGGGGGCGGGGGCTTCGTGGGGGTCCACAGCGCGGCCGACACCCTCAACGGCTGGCCCTGGTACGTGCGGCTGGTGGGGGCGAAGTTCTCCAGCGAGATCCGCGCCAGCGGGCTCAGGCTGACCGTGACCGACGGCTCGCACCCCTCGAGCCAGGGCCTGCCCAGCCCCTGGTACTTCGAGGTCGAGGCCTACAACTTCGACGTCAACCCCAGGGTCAACGGGGCCACCGTGCTGCTCAACCTCGACGAGTCCTACGTGGGCGGGGGCACCATGGGCGCTGACCACCCCGTGGCCTGGTACCACCTCTACGACGGGGGGCGCTCCTGGTACACCAACCTCGGCTCCGACAAGGCCGACTACAGCGACCCCAAATTCCTGGCCCACCTGCTGGGGGGCATCCAGTGGGCGGGGAACTTCGGCCTAAGCGCCGCCGGCCGTCTGCCGGATGATCCGCAGGTACGCCTCGGCCCGGCTGGGCCAGGTCAGTTGCCGGGCATGGTCGCGGGCCGCCTGGCGCCATTCCTCAGCGGCTGGGGCGGCTAGCGTCTCCTCGAGCGCCCGCGCGAAGGGCTCGAGGCTGGGCTCCACGACCGTTCCCACCCGGCCCACCACCTCGGGCAGGGCGGCGCAGTTGGTCACCAACACCCGCGTGCCGCAGGCGAGGGCCTCGAGCGCGGGCAGCCCGAAGCCCTCGTAAAGGCTGGGCACCGCCATCACGTCGGCGGCGCGGTAGGCCGCCTGCAGCAGGGCGTCGTCGATGTCCTGCAGGAAGCGCACCTCGCGGCCCTCCCGCAGGCCGAGCTCGCGCAGCAGGGCCTGGGTCTGGGCCCGCCAGCGCGCCCCGCCCGCCCCCCCGACCTTGAGCAAGGCGGCGCCAGGGAAGCGCCGCCGCACCCGGGCGAAGGCCCGCAGCAGCAGGCCCACGTTCTTGCGCGGCAGCTCGGTGCCCACGTAGAGCACCAGCGGCCCCTCCAGGCCCGGCTCGAGGCGGGACTGCAGCAACTCCCGCGCCCGCAGGGGGTCGGGGCCGGGCTCGAGGAAGGCCGGGTCCACCCCGTTGAGCACTACCTCGACGCGGCCCTCGAGCTCGGGCAGGTGGTGCAGCAGGCGCCGGCGCGTGAACTCCGAAACGGCCACCACCCGGCTGGCCCGGCGCAGCCCGTAGAAGCTGGCCTCTACGCTCTTCTGGCCCCACCAGTCCAGGGTGCCGCGGTCGCTGGGGAAGTCCACCACCCCGATGTCGTGCACGATCACGACGCCGGGCAGGCCCCCGGTGTCGCGCAGGGCCTCGGCCCCGGTGAGCTGGGGCAGCAGGACGAGGTCGCTGGGGCGTGAGGGCCGCACCCCGATGGGGCGGGTGCGCAGCAGCGGCAGGGGAAGGCGGCGGTAGGCAGCCCCCACCACCCGCACCCGCTCGCCCCACCC
>NZ_QXDL01000164.1:0-9478 GCF_003574345.1 Calidithermus terrae | reverse complement strand
CTCCCTCCCCCTGCCCGACCGGTGGCAGGCCCGGATGCCCGAGGGGCGGGAGCCCCAGCGCGAGGGGAGCACCTCCTTCGGCGAGCTCCACTACCGGCTGCTCGAGCGCTTCGCGCCCCCCTCGCTCCTGGTGGACGAGAACTACGAGGTCGTGCACTCGAGCGAGAACGCCGGGGAGTTCCTGCGCTTCGCCGGGGGCGAGCCCTCGCGCAACCTCCTCAAGCTCGTGCACCCCGCCCTCCAGCTCGACCTCCAGGCCGCGCTGATGGCCGCCAGGGCCGAGGGCCGCCCGAGCGAGGTGCGCGACGTGCGCGTGCGGCTCGGCGGCGAGGAGCGGGCGGTCAGCGTGGGCGTGCACCCGTTCGTGACGGCGGAGGGGGGCCGGGAGTACTTCCTGGTGACCTTCGAGGGCCGCGAGGCCTCCGGCGCCGCCGCGGGCGGCGGGGCGAGGCCGCTGTCGGAGACCCTGGCGGGCGACAAGGCCGTCGAGGCGGTGGTGCGGCGGCTGGAGGACGAGCTCCAGCGCACCCGCGAGCGGCTGCGGGCGACCCTCGAGCAGCACGAGACCTCGGTGGAGGAGCTGCGGGCGTCGAACGAGGAGCTGCAGGCCATCAACGAGGAGCTGCGCTCGGCGTCGGAGGAGCTGGAGACGAGTAAGGAGGAGCTGCAGTCGGTCAACGAGGAGCTGACGACGCTCAACCACGAGCTCAAGGAGAAGGTCGATGAGCTCAGCCGCGCCAACTCCGACCTGCTCAACCTCATGGCGGCCACCGACATCGCCACGATCTTCCTCGACCGCGCGCTCAACATCAAGCGCTACACCCCGGCGGTGCGCGAGCTGTTCAACATCATCCCCTCGGACGTGGGCCGCCCGCTGGAGCACCTCACCCACAGGCTCGCCTACGGCCGCCTCGCCGACGACGCCCGCGAGGTGCTCGAGCGCCTGCACACCCTCGAGCGCGACGTGCACACGTCGCAGGGCGAGCGGCACTACCTGCTGCGCCTGGCGCCCTACCGCACCGTGGAGGACCGCATCGACGGCGTGGTGGTGCACTTCATCGACGTGACGCGGCGCAAGCAGGCCGAGGAGCGGCTGCGCGCGAGCGAGGCCCGGCTGCAGGCGCTGGTCGAGGCCCAGGAGCGCTTCGTGGCCGACGCCTCCCACGAGCTGCGCGCCCCGCTGGCGACGGTGCTGGGCAACCTCGAGCTCGTCCACCGCTTCCCCGACATGCCCGAGGAGGAGCGCCGGCTGGCCCTGGGCGACGCGCTCAGCGAGGCCCGGCGGATGAACCGCCTGATCCGGGACCTGCTGACCCTCGCCCGCGGCGACACCACGACCCCGCCGCCGCCGCAGGCGGTGCGGCTGGAGGAGCTCGCCGCCGAGTGCCTGCGGCAGATCAGCCTGCTCGGCCCCGAGCACCGCTTCGAGCACGCGCTCGGCCCCGTAACGGTGGCCGGCGACCCCGACCGGCTCAAGGAGCTCCTGCTGATCCTGCTGGAGAACGCGGTGAAGTACACCCCGGCGGGCGGGACGGTACGGCTCGAGCTCGCCGCCCGGGGCGCCCACGCCGAGCTGCGCGTGCGGGACACCGGCGTCGGCATCGCCCCGGAGGACCTGCCGCACGTCTTCGAGCGCTTCTACCGCGCCGACCCCTCCCGCTCGCGCGGCGCAGACCCCGGGGGCACCGGGCTGGGGCTGGCCATCGCCAAGCAGGTCGTCGAGCAGCACGGGGGGGAGATCCGGCTACAGAGCGAGCCGGGCAGGGGAACCGTCGCCGTGGTGCGGCTGCCCCTCGCCCGCGGCCAGCCCTAGGCGCGCGGCAGGGGCCTCCCGGCTCCCGGTGCCGGCCGGCGGCCGTAAGCTTCCCGGTTAACGCCCTCGCCCCCGAGGCCCCCCCGACGGCCGCGCACTCAGCCCAACCTCAGCCGCCTCCGGTAGCGTGGGCTGTTCCGCTGCCGCCCAGGGGCGGACCCCTGCCGCGACCGCCGGCACGGACGGGCGCGCTGCCCAGGCCCGGCCAGGTGTCTGGAATGACCAACTCACTGGTGCTCATCGTGGACGACGACCCCGCGATCCGGGCTTTCCTGCGCCGGGTGCTGCGGCTGAGCGGCCTGGAGGTGCTCGAGGCGGCCGACGGGGGCAGCGGCCTCGAGCTCGCCCTGGCCGAGCCGGCGGGGGCGGTGATCCTCGACTACAACCTCCCCGACACCGACGGGCTGAGCGTGCTCCAGCGCCTCAAGGCCCGCAAGCCCGCGCTGCCGGTGCTCTTCCTCACCGCCTACGGCGAGCCCGAGCTCGAGCGGCGGGCGCTCGAGCTCGGCGCCGACCTGTTCCACAGCAAGCCCATGACCCTCGACGCGCTGCTGAGGGCCGTGCGGCAGTTGCTCGAGCGCCCGCCGGCGGGCGGCCCGGGGCCGTGAGGGCGCGGCCGCGTCGCCCGGGTGTAGAATGGGGTTAAGAGCGAGAGCTCTCGAGCGACTACCCCAGCCAAGACCTTCCGTAACATTCGCGCTGACAGGGGCATTCTAGCCGTTCCCGACTGGCCCTGCTGCGTTCAGGGCCCGGAAGGCAGACCCTGATTGAAGCACATCCTCGTTGTGGACGACGACCCCTCGGTGCAGCGCCTGATGCGGCGGCTCCTCGAGCTGCTGGGGTGCTCGGTGGAGGCGGTGGGCTCGGGCGAGGAGTGCCTGCGGCGCCTGGAGTCCGACCCCCCCGACCTGCTGATCCTGGACCTGATGCTGCCCGGCCTCGACGGGGCGGCCGTGCTGCAACGCCTGCAGGCCCGGCGCCTGGCGCTGCCCGTCCTGGTGCTCAGCGCCAAGGACGAGATCGAAAGCCTCCCCGGCGAGCTCGCCGGCGCGAGCGCCTACCTGACCAAGCCGGTGCACGTCGCCGAGCTGGTGGAGGTCGTGAACGGGCTCCTCGGGGCGGCCCTGGCCGGCGGGGGGGGCGGCGCCCGCGCGGCGCACGAGGAGGGCCCGGGCGGCGATACCTCCGGCTGAGCCTCACCGCGTTCCCCCCAAACACCCCCCGGTCCCCGGGGGGTGTTTTACCCCGCCCAGCCAACCCGGCCGTGCGGGGCATTGGTGGGAGCCGCCCTCAGCGGCCGCGGGGGGCGTCCGGGGCGAGCGGCAGCCGCACCACGGCGACCGTGCCCTTGCCGAGCTCGCTCTCGAGGCGGATCCCCCCGCCGTGCTGCTCGGCGATCCACCGGGCGATGGCCAGCCCCAGGCCGCTGCCCCCGACGGCCCGGCTGCGGGCCCGGTCGGCGCGGTAGAAGCGCTCGAAGACGTGCGGCAGGTCCTCCGGGGCGATGCCGACGCCGGTGTCGGCGACGCGGAACTCGGCGTGGGCGTCGCCCAGGTCCAGCTCCAGGCGCACCGTCCCGCCCGCCGGGGTGTACTTGAGGGCGTTCTCCAGGAGCTGCAGCGCGAGCTGCTTGAGCCGGTCGGCGTCGCCGGTCACCCACGCCTCCGGCAGGGGCCCCCGCTCCATCCGGTGGTCCTTGCCCAGCACCCTCGCGGTGGCGAAGGCCTCCCGCAGCACCTCGTCGAGGCGCAGCGGCTCGAGCCGCAGCCGCAGCCCCGCGTCGCCCCGCGCGAGGGCGAGCATGTCGTTGACCAGCCGCGACAGCCGCACGGCCTCGCGGGTGACCTCGGCCAGGGCCTCCTCGCGGTCGGCCTTCCTCATGTTCTTGAAGCGGGCGAGGAGCTGGAGGTTGCCCACGATGGCGGTCAGCGGCGCGCGCAGCTCGTGGGCGGCGTCGTTGACGAAGCGCTTCTGGGCCTCCGAGAGCTCGCGGTAGCGCCGCTCGCTCGCCTGCAGGGCGGCCTCGGCGAGCTTGCGGTCGTGGATGTCCACCCCGACCCCGAACCACTTGACGACCTCGCCGGTGCGGGGGTCGCGGTAGGGGCGGCCGCGGTTGAGGAACCAGCGGTACTCCCCCGAAGCCGAGCGGTTGCGCTGCTCGACCTCGAAGGGCCCGCCGGTCCGCCGCGCCTCCTCGAAGGCCGCCAGGACCCGCGGGGCGTCGTCGGGGTGGGTGAAGGTCGCGACGAGCTGCGCCGTGGTGGTCGGCTCGAAGGGCACCCCGCAGTAGTCGGTCCACTCGCGGTTGAAGAACTCCGCCCGCCCCTGCGCGTCGGTCATCCAGATCACCTGCGGGACGGCGTCGGCCATCAGCCGGAAGCGCTCCTCCGACGCCCGCAGCTCCTCCTCGGCCCGCTTGCGCTCGGAGATGTCCTGCACCACGGCCCCCACGCCCCACACCTCGCCGTTCTCGCGGATGGGGTAGTAGCTCGCCAGGTAGTAGCCGCCGTCGCCCGGGCGGTCGGGGCGCCCGGCGACCCCGACGTCGAGCACCGGCTCGCCGGTGCGGAGGACCTCGTGCAGGATCGGCTCGACGAGGGGGGCCAAGGCGGGGAGCGCCTCGCCCATGGTGCGGCCCAGGTGCTCCTCCGCCGGCAGCCCGGTCAGCCGGGCCAGCGCCTCGTTGACCCGCACGAAGCGCAGCTCGCGGTCGTAGACGGCGATCCCGGCGGGCGCGCTGGCGAGGACGGTCTCGAGCAGGGCCGAGGTGCGCTCGCCCTCCAGCCGGCGGGCCTCCAGCTCGCGGGTGCGCTCCTCCACCCGCCGCTCGAGCTCGCGGTTGAGGCGCTCGAGCTGGCGGGTCTTGCGGTAGAGCTCGGCGAAGACCCCCACCTTCGCCCGCAGGACCTCGGGCACCACCGGCACCGAGACGTAGTCCACCGCCCCCAGCGAGTAGCCGCGCACCAAGTCCTCCTCCGTCAGCCGCACCGCCGAGACGAAGATGATGGCGGTCTGCTCGTAGCGCGGGTGCTCGCGGATCATGGCGGCGAGCTCGAAGCCGTCTACGTCGGGCATGTTCACGTCCATCAGCACCACCGCGACGTCGGTCTTGAGGAGGTGCTCGAGGGCCGAGCGCGCGGAGTCGGCCTTGATGAGGTTCTCGCCGAGCCCGCTGAGGATGGCCTCGTAGCTCAGCAGCTTGGCGGGCTGGTCATCGACCATCAGGATGTTGACCTTCTCGCCCTGCTGCATCGCCTTCTCCTGTCGGCCGGGGACGGCCTCGGCCTGGGGGTGGGGGTGTTCGAGGTTGGCGGGGGTGCCCATGGCCTCCTACCGGTGCAGCCAGGTCCGCAGGACCGACAGCAGTTGCTCGGTGTTGACCGGCTTGGCCAGGTAGTCCGAGGCCCCGGCCTCCAGGCACTTCTCGCGGTCGCCCTTCATGGCCTTGGCGGTGAGGGCGATGATGGGCAGCCGCCGCACGGCGGGGTTCTGCCGGATGACCCGCATGGTCTCGTAGCCGTCCATCTCGGGCATCATGATATCCATCAGCACGATCGAGAGGTCGGGCTGCGACTCGATGGTGGCGATGGCCTCGCGGCCGGTGCCGGCGCTCAGCACGGTCATGCCGTGGCGCTCGAGCACGCTGCTGAGGGCGAAGATGTTGCGCACGTCGTCATCGACGATCAGCACCTTCTTGCCCACGAGGTCGTCGTCGGAGCGGTGCAGCCGGTGGAGCATCTCCTGCTTGCGCTCCGGCAGGTCGGCCACCACCCGGTGCAGGAAGAGGGCGGTCTCGTCGAGCAGCCGCTCGGGCGACTCCACCCCCTTGACCACCACGCTGCGGGCGAGGGTGTGCAGCCGCGCGTCCTCCTCGGGCGAGAGCTCCTTGCCGGTGAAGACCACCACCGGCAGCTCGCGCAGCTGCGGGTCGTGGCGCAGGGCCTCGAGCAGCTCGAAGCCGCTCATGTCCGGCAGCCGCAGGTCGAGCACCGCGCAGTCGAAGGGCTCCGAGCGCAGCAGCCGCAGGGCCTCGGCCCCGCTCGCCGCCGGGCAGATCTCCACGTCGTCGTGGCCCAGCAGCTCCTGGATGCTCAGCTGCTCGGCCGGGTCGTCCTCGATGACCAAGAGCCGCCGCCGGCGCGGCCGGACGTACTCGCGCATGCGCGCCAGGGCCGCGCCCAGCTCCTCGGCGCTGGAGGGCTTGGTCACGAAGGCGAAGGCCCCCCGCGCCAGGCCGTGCTGCCGGTCCTCGTCGAGGGTGAGGACCTGCACGGGGATGTGGCGGGTGGCGGGGTTGTGCTTGAGGTTGCTCAGCACCGTCCAGCCCAGCATGTCGGGCAGGAACACGTCGAGGGAGATGGCGTTGGGGCGGTACTCGGCGGCCAGGCTCAGCGCCTCGGCCCCGCGCGAGGCGATGAGCACCTTGAAGCCCTCGCGGCGGGCGAGGTCGGCGAGCAGGCGGGCGTAGTGGGGGTCGTCCTCGACGACCAGCAGCACCATGTCGCCCGGGCGCAGGTCGGCGCGGTCGTCGGGGAGGGGCTCGGCAGGGTGCTCGCCGGCCTTGGGGGAGGCGGGCTTGTACGACACCACCGTCTTGGCGGGCTGCGCGGCGGCGGAGGGGCCGGTGTAGTGCAGCGGGAGGTAGAGGGTGAAGGAGCTGCCGGTGCCGGGGGTGCTGCGCAGCTGGATCTCCCCGCCCAGCAGGCTCGCGAGCTCGCGGCTGATCGCCAGGCCCAGCCCGGTCCCGCCGTACTTGCGGCTCGTGCCCGCGTCGGCCTGCTGGAAGGCCTCGAAGATGATGCGCTGCTTCTCCGGGGGGATGCCGATGCCGGTGTCGGCGACCTCGAAGGCCACCACGGTCGCGGCGTTGCGCAGGACGGGGTGGTCGGGGCTGAAGCCCTCGGCCGCCGCCGAGACCCTGAGCTGCACCCCGCCCTGCTCGGTGAACTTGAAGGCGTTGGAGAGCAGGTTCTTGAGCACCTGCTGCAGGCGCTTGGAGTCGGTGACCATGCTGCGGCCGAGCCCGGGGTCGAGGTGCACCTCGAAGCCCAGCCTGCGGTTCTCGGCCTCGTGCCGGAAGGGCCGGGCCACCATCTCCAGCAGCTCGCTGAAGCCCACCTCCTCGGCCTCCACCGTGACCGTGCCGGACTCGATCTTGGAGAGGTCGAGGATGTCGCTGATGAGGTTGAGCAGGTCGGTCCCGGCGCCGTGGATGGTGCGGGCGAACTCGACCTGCTTGGGGGTGAGGTTGCCCTCGGGGTTCTCGCTGAGCTGCTGCCCCAGGATCAGGATCGAGTTGAGCGGGGTGCGCAGCTCGTGGGACATGTTGGCGAGGAACTCCGACTTGTACTTCGACGTCAGGGCCAGCTCGGCGGCCTTCTCCTCCAGCGCCCGGCGGGCCTGCTCGATCTCGCGGTTCTTGCGCTCGACCTCGACGTTCTGCTCGGCGAGCTCGCGGGCTTTTTGCTCGAGCTGCTCGTTGGTCTGCTGCAGCTCGCGCTGCTGGGCCTGCAGCTCGGCGGCGAGCTGCTGCGACTGCTTGAGCAGGCCCTCGGTCTGCATGGTGGCCTCGATGCTGTTGAGCACGATGCCGATGCTGGAGGTGAGCTGGTCGAGGAAGGCCAGGTGCGAGGCGGTGAAGCTGCCCAGCGTCGCCAGCTCGATCACCGCCTTGACCTTCCCCTCGAAGAGCACCGGCAGCACGATCACGCTGCGGGGCGGGGCCTCGAAGAGCCCGGAGCGCACCGGGGGCTGGCCCGGGGGCACCTCGGTGATGAGCATGCGCCGCTGCTCGAGGGCGCACTGCCCGATGAGGCCCTGGCCGAGCTCGAGGCGGGCCGGGTGGCCCTTTCCGGGGTCGTCGGCGAAGGCGGAGAGCAGCTTCAGCCCCGGCGAGCCCTCGGTCTCGAGCTGGTAGATCACCCCCTGGTGGGCGCCGACCAGCGGGGCCAGCTCCGACAGCAGCATGCGGCCCACCGTCGCGAGGTCGCGCTGGCCCTGCAGCATCCCGGTGAAGCGGGCGAGGTTGGTCTTGAGCCAGTCCTGCTCGGTGTTGCGGTCGGTGGTGAGCCGCAGGTTGTTGATCATGGTGTTGATGTTGTCCTTCAGCTCGGCCACCTCGCCGCGGGCCTCGACCTGGATCGAGCGGGTCAGGTCGCCCTGGGTCACGGCGGTGGCTACCTCCGCGATGGCCCGCACCTGGGTGGTGAGGTTGGCGGCGAGGAGGTTGACGCTGTCGGTGAGGTCCTTCCAGGTGCCCGCCACGCCGGGGACCACGGCCTGCCCGCCCAGCTTCCCCTCCACCCCCACCTCGCGCGCCACCGAGGTCACCTGGTCGGCGAAGGTCGCCAGGGTGCCGGTCATGTTGTTGATGGTCTCGGCCAGCGCCGCCACCTCGCCCTTGGCGTTGACCGTGAGCTTCTGCTTGAGGTCGCCGTCGGCGACCGCCGTCACCACCTTCACGATCCCGCGCACCTGCTCGGTGAGGTTGGCCGCCATCACGTTGACGTTGTCGGTGAGGTCCTTCCAGATCCCCGCCACCCCCGGCACCTGGGCCTGCCCGCCCAGCTTGCCCTCGGTGCCCACCTCGCGGGCCACGCGCGTGACCTCCGAGGCGAAGGCGTTGAGCTGGTCCACCATCGTGTTGATCGTGTTCTTCAGCTCGAGGATCTCCCCCTTCACGTCCACCGTGATCTTGCGGGAGAGGTCGCCGCGGGCCACGGCGGTCGTGACCTCCGCGATGTTGCGCACCTGGGTCGTGAGGTTGGCGGCCAGCAGGTTGACGTTGTCGGTCAGGTCCTTCCAGGTGCCGGCCACCCCCGGCACCACCGCCTGGCCCCCCAGCTTGCCCTCGGTCCCGACCTCCCGCGCCACGCGGGTCACCTCGGCGGCGAAGGAGCGGAGCTGCTCGACCATGGTGTTGAGGGTCTCCTTCAGCAGCAGCATCTCCCCGCGCACGTCCACGGTGATCTTCTGGCTCAGGTCGCCCTTGGCGATGGCCGTGGCGACCTCGGCGATGTTGCGCACCTGCCCCGTGAGGTTGGCCGCCATCACGTTGACGTTGTCGGTGAGGTCCTTCCACGTCCCCGCCACGCCGGGGACCACGGCCTGGCCCCCCAGTTTCCCCTCGGTGCCCACCTCCCGCGCCACGCGCGTGACCTCCGAGGCGAAGGCGTTGAGCTGGTCCACCATGGTGTTGATGGTGTCCTTGAGCTCGAGGATCTCCCCCTTCACGTCCACGGTGATCTTCCTCGAGAGGTCGCCGCGGGCCACGGCGGTCGTGACCTGGGCGATGTTCCTCACCTGCGCGGTGAGGTTGCCGGCCATGGAGTTCACGCTGTCGGTGAGGTCCTTCCAGGTGCCGGCCACGCCGGGGACCACCGCCTGCCCGCCGAGCTTGCCCTCCGTGCCCACCTCGCGGGCCACGCGGGTAACTTCCCCGGCGAAGGCGTTGAGCTGGTCCACCATCGTGTTGAGCGTCTCCTTGAGCTGCAGGATCTCCCCGCTGACGTTCACCGTGATCTTCCTCGAGAGGTCGCCGCTGGCGATGGCCGTGGCCACCTCCGCGATGTTCCTCACCTGCGCGGTGAGGTTGCCGGCCATGGAGTTCACGCTGTCGGTGAGGTCCTTCCAGATCCCCGCCACCCCCGGCACCTGGGCCTGGCC
>NZ_QXDL01000163.1:0-9485 GCF_003574345.1 Calidithermus terrae | reverse complement strand
CATGGCCCTGATGTCGCCGGCGACGCTCGAGGAGCACGTGGACCGGCACACGGAGAGCTTGAAGGCCTTGATGACCGGGAAGTGGCGGCGCAGGGCCTCGGCCCACTCGGGGGGCTCGTCGCCGTGGAGCTGCACGACCTGCAGGCGGGCGGTGCGCATGGCCTCGAGCACCGCCTCAGGGGGCGCGCCCTGGAACACCCCCACGCGGGCGACGAAGGGGCCCAGCGCCCGGCTGATGGGGGCGTAGTGCTCGGGCGGGCGGTAGCGCCTGGACGAAGGCGCCAGGATGAAGCCCACGGCCCAGGCCCCCAGGCGCTCGGCCAGGAGGGCGTCCTCGAGGCGGGTGACCCCGCAGATCTTGGCCTTGACCACGCCCCCAGTGTAGCGGCTAAAGACGCCCCCTCCCCCGCCCGGGACGCCGGCAACCGCCCTGCCCAAGGTAAAATCGGGCCATCCGCGTTGAGGAGAGCCCATGGTCCAGCACGCCCACATCGACCGCAGCAAAGTCCGAGCCCTGATGGAGCGCGAGAAGGCCCTCTTCGCCGAGCGCCACCCCCAGTCCCGGCAGCTCCACCGGCGCAGCCAGGAGTCCCTGCTGGCCGGGGTCCCCATGCACTGGATGACCCGCTGGCCCGGCGGCTTCCCGCTCTTCGTGGCCGAGGCCAGGGGGGCCACCTTCCGCGACGTGGACGGGCTGGAGTACATAGACCTCTGCCTGGGCGACACCGGCGCCATGACCGGGCACTCCCCGCCCGCCGTGCTGCCCAAGGTCACCGAGCAGCTCGCCAAGGGCATCACCACCATGCTGCCCGGCGAGAACGCCTTCTGGGTGGCCGAGGAGTTGCAGCGCCGCTTCGGCCTGAAGTACTGGCAGTTCGCCCTCAGCGCCACCGACGCCAACCGCTTCGCGCTGCGGCTGGCCCGCGCCGTCACCGCTCGCCCCAAGGTGCTGGTGTTCAACGGCTGCTACCACGGCACCGTGGACGAGGCCTACGTGAGCCTGGTGGGCGGCGAGGCCAAGAGCCGCCCCGGCAACATCGGGCCGCAGATCGACCCCACCCTCACCTCCAAGGTCGTCGAGTGGAACGACCTGGAGGCCCTCGAGGCCGCCTTGGCCCCCGGCGACGTGGCCGCGGTGCTGGCCGAGCCGGTGATGACCAACGTGGGCATCGTCCACCCCGAGCCGGGCTACCACCAGGCCCTGCGCGAGCTGACCCGCGACTACGGCACCCTGCTGATCCTCGACGAGACCCACACCCTCTCGGCCGGGCCCGGGGGCTACACCCGCAAGCACGGCCTCGAGCCCGACGTGCTCACCGTGGGCAAGCCGCTGGCGAGCGGCATCCCCGCCGCCGCCTACGGCTTCACCGAGGAGCTCGGGCGCCGGGCCCACGCCGTCATCCAGCCCCCCTACGCCGACACCGGCGGCATCGGCGGCACCCTGGCCGCCAACGCGCTCTCGCTGGCGGCGATGCGGGCCACCCTCGAGCACGTCCTCACCGAGGAGGCCTACGAGCGCATGATCGCGCTGGCCGAGCGGCTGGAGTGGGGCGTGAAGGGCGTCATCGCCAAGTACAAGCTCCCCTGGCACGTCACCCGCGTGGGCTGCCGCGTCGAGTACCTCTTCCGCCCCAACCCCGCCAAGAACGGCTCCGAGGCCCTGGCCGGCCAGGACCCCGACCTCGACCCCTTCATCCACCTCTACATGCTCAACCGCGGCGTCCTGCTCACCCCCTTCCACAACATGGCCCTGATGTCGCCGGCGACGCTCGAGGAGCACGTGGACCGGCACACGGAGGTCTTCACGCAGGCGGTGAAGGAGTTGTTGTAGGGGCGGTCAGCGCGAGGCGTGTGACCCGTGGCTTGTCGAGGGTCGAGGCGTCTTGCGTTTGGCGTCTTGCGTCTTGCGTACGACGTACGACCCGCGTCTTGCGTCTTGCGTTTGGCTATTGACCCTCGACTTGTATACTGTATACACTTATGTCCAACCTCGAGGCCGAAGTGGTCGTCTGCGGGGCCGGGATCGCCGGGATCGCCGTGGCTTACGAACTGGCGGTGAAGCGCGGGGTGAAGGGCGTGGTGCTGCTCGAGCAGGACGCCCCGCTCTCGCTCACGAGCGACAAGTCCACCGAGTGCTACCGCAACTGGTGGCCCGTGAAGCCGCCGGAGCGGCCCGGCGATGCCGGTACTCATGGACCCGACGGGGCCATGATCTCCCTGATGAACCGCAGCATCGAGCGGCTCGAGCAGATCGCCCGGGAGAGCGACAACCGCATCGGGCTGGGCCGGCGGGGTTACCTCTACGCCACCGCCGAGGCGGGCAAGGTGCCGGTGCTGCTCGAGGCCGCCGAGAACGCCGCGCGGATGGGGGCGGGGCCGCTTCGACTCCACGACGGGAATGGGGAAAGCTACGTCCCCGCACCCGCTCACGGCTTCGAGGGCCAGCCGGACGGGGCCGACCTCATCACCGGCAAAGCCCTGATCCGGCGGCACTTCCCCTACCTGGCCGAGGACACCGTGGCCGTGCTGCACGCGCGGCGGGCCGGGTGGTTCTCGGCGCAGCAACTGGGGATGTGGATGCTCGAGCAGGCCCGCGCCCACGGGGTGCGGCTGGTGCGGGGCCGGGTGACGGGGGTCCAGACCACGGCGGGGCGGGTGAGCGCGGTGGAGGCGCGGCGCGAGGACGGCTCGGCCTTCATCGTCCGGACCCCCTGCTTCGTCAACGCGGCGGGGCCCATGCAGAAGGCCGTAGGGCGGATGCTGGGGGTCGAGATCCCGGTCTTCGCCGAGCTCCACCTGAAGATGAGCTTCCCCGAGCACCTGGGGGTGGTGCCCCGCGAGGCCCCCATGCTCATCTGGGCCGACGAGGTGCGGCTGCCCTGGAGCCCGGAGGAACGGGAGATGCTCGCCGAGGAGCCCTCGACGCGCTGGCTGCTCGAGCCCTTCCCCCCCGGCGTCCACTGCCGCCCCGACGGGCACGGCGAGAGCAACACCCTGATCGTGCTCTACAACTACCACCTACAGCCGCTCGAGCCCCGCTTCCCCCTGCCCGCCGACCCCCACTACGCCGACGTCGCCCTGCGCGGCATGGCCCGGATGATCCCCGGCCTGGGGCGCTACTTCGAGAAGGCCCCCAAGCCCTGGATCGACGGGGGCTACTACGTCAAGACCCGCGAGAACCGCCCGCTGATCGGGCCGCTGGGGGTGGAAGGGGCTTACCTGGTGGGGGCGCTCTCCGGCTTCGGCGTGATGGCGGCCTGCGCGGCGGGCGAGCTGCTGGCGGCGCACATCCTGGGCGACCCGCTGCCCGAGTACGCCCCGGCCTTCCGCCTCGAGCGCTACCAGGACCCCGAGTACCTGCAGGCGCTCGAGCGCTTCGGGGACGGGGCCCAGCTTTAGGGCTTGCAATATACGTATACATATATTACCCTGTGGCTAAGCCCACAGGAGGAGACCGTGATGCCCAACAAGACCATTTACGTTTCCGAAGCCGACCTTCCCGTCTTCGAGCGGGCCCAGGAACTCGCCGGAGGCAACCTCTCGTCCACGATCGCCAACGCGCTGCGGCGCTTCGTTCAGGAACACGAGCCCGACGAGCGCGGCTTCCGCGACGTCGAGGTGAAGGTGGGCAAGATCGCCCACGTCCAGAAGCGCTTCAAGGGGCGGCTGCTGGTGAAAGGGCGGCTGTCGGAGCGCAGGGCGCCGCTGAAGGAGTACGAGGTCTACGAGACCGCCAAGGGGCGGGTGGCGGTGTACACCTGCCAGACGTACCACGGCGAGCTCGGGCACCTGATCCAGGACTGCCGCCTCGAGGTCTACGAGAGCATCGAGGACTTAGTAGGACAAGTCCCCGAGGAGCTCTACCTCGCCGCCCGCCAGATGCTCTCGGGCAACCCGGTCGAAGAGCTGGACATCTAGCCGAGAAAGCGACTTCAGGCTTTCGCGGGACGGGCCCGGAGGGGCTCGAGGGGGTGGTGTCGTGTTCCGGATCTGGGAGTTCGAGCAGGTTGCCAAGGCACGGGTGAAGGCTTTGCAGGCCGAGGCCGAGGTCGTGCGCCTGCTGCCGCGCAAGTCCCTGCGCCGCCGCCTGGCCGAACGGCTGGTCGGGCTGGCGAGGCGGCTCGACAGCCAGGTGCCCCTCTCCCCGGAGGTCGCCCGGGGTTGAAGCAGCGCCCGGATGGGGTAGGCTTGGCGGGATCGCGTATGGAGACCACCGCTTTCCAAGACGCCATGGGCGGCAACCACTGCTGGGGCTGCGGCAAGGACAACCCCAAGGGCCTGCAGATCAAGAGCTACTGGGAGGGCGAGGAGGCCGTGTGCACCTTCCACCCGCGCCCCGAGCACATGGCCGGGCCCACCCACATCCTCAACGGCGGCATCATCGCCACCCTCCTCGACTGCCATACCGTCTGCACCGCGATGGCCGCGCTCTACCGGGCCGAGGGGCGCGAGATCGGCGAGGGGCCCGTCATCTGGTGCGCCACCGCCAAGCTCGAGGTGACCTACCTGCGCCCCACCCCCATCGACCGGCCCGTACACCTGCGGGCCAGGGTCGAGGAGATCGCCGGGCGCAAGGTGCGGGTGAGCTGCACGCTGTACTCGGAGGGGCTCGAGTGCGCCCGGGCCGACGTGCTGGCGGTGCGGGTGCCGGAGGAGTGGCGCACGGGGCCGGGGCGGTAGTCGATGGTCGATAGCCGATAGCCGGGCGCGGGGGCGGGTCGTACGTCTGAGGCGGGTCGTACGTCGTACGTCCTACGCCGTACGCAATACGCCTAACGTCGAACGCCGAACGCGAGACGCAAGACGCCCTGGCCCTCGGCCTTCGACAAACCACGAGCCACTAGCCCTCCCTAACCCCCGGCGTCCCTCCTGAACTCACTGGCGCTCGCCCAGCGTCACCTCGAGCTCGAGGGGCTGCCCGCCGCGCCACAGCTTGAGCCGGGCCTGGGTGCCTGCGGGGAGGTCGGCTAGGATGCCCAGGAGTTCCTCGAGCCGCCCCAGCGCTTTGCCGTCCAGCGCCAGCAGCACGTCGCCCACCAGCAGCCCGGCCCGCTCGGCGGGGCCGCCGGGCTCCACCGAGACCAGGAGCAGCCCCACGCTCTGCCCGGCGCCCTCCGGCAGGCGCACCGGCTGGGCGCCCACGCCCAGGTAGCCCCGGCGTGCGGTGCCGTGCTTCTGCAGGCGCTCGGTTATCCGGCGCAGGGTGGGCAGGGTGAGGGTGAGGGCCAGGCCGCGGCGCAGGGCCTGGGTGTTGAGCCCGACGAAGCGGCCTTCGGCGTCGAGCAGCGGGCCGCCGGAGAAGCCGGGGTAGAGCGAGACGTCGGGCTGGACGTAGCGCTCGAGCCTCCCCCCCGCCGGCGTGCGCCACTCCCCGGCCACGTTGCCCAGGATGCCCAGGCTGGCCCGCAGGTGCTTGCCCGGCCAACCCAGCGCCAGCACCACCTGCCCCACCCTGAGCCCCTCGGGCTCGGCCCACTCGGGCACGGCGAGGCCCGTGGCCTCGAGCTTGAGCAGGGCCAGGTCGGTGCCGGGGTCGCGCCCCACCACGGCGGCCTCGAGCGTCTGCCCGCCCGGCAGCGTCACCTCCACGTCGGAGCGCCGCAGGGCGTGCGCGGCGGTGACCACCAGCCCGTCCGACGACCACACCACACCGGTCGAGCCCGTCCAGCGCCCCGCGTCCACCCGCACCACCGACTTCCCCGCGCCTTCGACCGACGAAGCCAGGGCGTTGGAGAGTTCGAGAATCGGATTGCTCATACCCCAGAGCCTAGGCCCCAGCCCATAGCACCGCATCCGCCGCTCGAGCAGCGCCAGCCTAGCCATTCGGCCAGGAACGAGCCATCAGCTATCAGCCCTCAGCCGTCAGCGAAAGGCTCGTGGTTTGTCGAGGGCCGAGGGCCAGGGCGTCTTGCGTTTTGCGTCTTGCGTCTGGCGTTTTGCGTCTTGCGTCTGGCGTTTTGCGTCTTGCGTCTGGCGTTTTGCGTTTTGCGTCTTGCGTACGACGTAGGACGTACGACGTACGACCGGCGTTCGGCGTTCGGCTATCAGCTATCGACTATCTACAACATCACCAGCCCCAACCGCGCCGCCCGCACCACGGCTTCCGTGCGGCTCTGCACGCCGAGCTTGCCCAGGATCGAGGCCACGTGGAACTTGGCGGTGTGCTCGCTGAACTCCAGCCGCCGCGCGATGGCCTTGTTGGAAAGGCCCGCCGCCAGCAGGCGCAGCACCTCGAGCTCGCGCTCGGTCAGGGGCTCGAGCGGGGGTTCGGCCTCGCCCTCGGGGTCTCGGGGTCCGGGGCGCAGGGGCTCGGCCAGGTCCGGGGCCAGCACCACCAGGCCCTGGGCCAGCGCCCGCAGGGCCGCCGAGAGCGCCTCCGGCTCGCTGTCGCGCCACAGCACGCCCCGCGCCCCGGCCGCCAGCCAGGCGGCGGCCTGCGCCTCGTGCCCGACCAGGGCCAGCACGGGGGGCTCGAGGGCTTCCAGGTCGGGGCGGCTCTCCCCCGCCTCCCACAGCACCGCGTCGGGCGCGTAGGCCTGCCAACCGTCGGGGCCGCCGAGCTGGCCCACCACCTCGAGCCCGGCCTCCCCGCGTAGGGCCGCCGCCAGGCCGGCCCGGGCCCAGGGGTCCTCGCTGAGGATGAGCACACGGGTCTCCAAGCTGACGCTAACGCTAGCCTAATCCCGCACCGCTCCAGGGTGAGAACGCTCACGCTGGCTCCCCGACAGGCCTCCTGCCGGCGAAAGCGGCAGCGACCCTGAGCCTGAGCTAAAGCCCGGCTTGAGGCAAAGCCCGTGGGTACTCAAAAAGAATCCTGCTTTCATGGGAGCGGGAGGAAAATTATGAGCAGCCCATTTCGTTCCATCGTGGTGACTACGGCCCTGACGGGATTGCTGGCGGCCTGCGGCGGGCAACAGCCCCCGCACAACGGCAAGCCCATGACTCCCGAAGCCGCCAAGGCTGCCGCCACCGTCGCCCTGCGCGACCTCTCGCTGGGCAGCAGCCTGGTGCGCGGCCCCAGCGGCATCGTGCCGCAGAGCGCGGCCAAGGCCGGCCTCAACGCCCGGGTGCTGGGCGGGCTCGAGGGGCTGGGCATCCCCATGCGGCAGGCGCTCGAGGCCGGCTGTGAGGTCAAGGTCGAGCCGCTGCCCTTCACCGACAAGGACGCCGACCTCGTGCCCGCCGGCGCCACGCTCAAGGTGGACTGCGCCCTCGACCACAACGGCTACAGCTACGCCTTCAAGGGCACGCTGCGGGTGGAGGACAACGACGACAACTTCAAGGACAGCGGCTTCCGCCTGAGCTTCCAGGGCTTCTCCGACAAGGCCACCAAGGGCGACTACTCCGTCGAGCGCAGCTTCGACGGCAGCTTCGCCCTCGACTCCAAGGACCCCGCCCTCTACAAGCTCGACAAGAACTACGTCCTCACCTCCAAACAGACCAAGGCGGGCCAGACCAACACCCTGGGCGCCACCTTCGACACCACCGAGACCTACGCCCCCGACGACCCCAGCAAGCCCGTCCTGGCCGGCGACTTCGCCGTGGACAAGGACAAGCCCGGCACCCTGACGGTGCAGAAGAACTCCGACGTCTACAACTGGAACTGGTACACCGACCCCACCCTCCACTACACCCTGAGCTGCGCCGCCGTCACCGGCGAGGGCGTGTGGATCCCCTTCGACGAGGGCGCCGTGGTCTACACCTACAGCGACTCCAAGGGCCAGAGCGCCAACCTGCGCCTGGAGTTCACCGGCTGCGGCAGCTACACGCTGACCCTCGACGGGAAGGTGATCAACTAGAAATTGTCGATAGCTGATAACTGATAGCTAGCAGCCCCTCGCTCGCGAGGGGCTGCTTCAAGTGAACCTCTCCTGCGGGAAAGGGGCTGGGTGAGGATGGGAGTGCGTCTTGCGTCTTGCGTACGACGTACGACGTAGGACGTACGACCGGCGTTAGACGTTGGGCGTTCGACGCCCGGCTATCGGCGATCCACTACCGGCGTCAGACCGTCCCCAGCTTCGCCGCCGTCTCGAGGTCCATCTCTTCCTCGGGCTCGTCCACCTCGATGCGGCGCTGGAGGAGCTCCTGGCCGCCCTCGAGGCGGCGGATCTCCTCGATGAACTGCTCGGGGGAGGCGAACTCGCGGTAGACCGAGGCGAAGCGGATGTAGGCCACGGGGTCGAGCTCGCGCAGGAAGGCTAGGGCGCGCAGCCCGATCTCCTCGGAGGTGATCTCCATCTCCTTCACCGTGTCCTCGAAGCCGAAGGCGAACTTGTAGAGCACCTCGGGCTCGAGCTTGCGCTTCTGGGTGGCGAGGGTGAGGCCGCGCAGCAGCTTGTTGGGGTCGAAGGGCTCGCGCCGCCCCGAGCGCTTGATGACCATGAGGGGTTCGGCGTTGGCGCGCTCGTAGGTGGTGAAGCGCCGCTTGCAGCCCGGGCACTCGCGCCGCCGCCGGATGACCGAGCCCTCGTCGGAAGGCCGCGAGTCGAGCACGCGGGTGTCGGGATGGGCGCAGTAAGGGCAATTCACGGGCAACCCCTAGGCCAAAACCGTGTTCCGGCCATCTCTGCGTCCAGCATACGGTGTAGGGCGGCCTTCACAGCAACCTGGGTGACTAAGGCAATTCGCGCAGCAGGTCGTAGAGCTCGGGCGGCTGGGGCGGGTCGGGGAGCAGCACCTCCATCAACTGCCCGCGGATGCCCTCCGAGACCATCGAGCCCAGCCCGATGGTGCCGCGCACGAGGGCCTGGTCGTACTCCTCGCTCGAGGGGTCGCGGCTGGGCACCACCCCGTTGACCCGCACGTTGGAGGGGAAGATGCGCGTGGCCCCCTCGATGAGCCCGGTCACCGCCCCCCGGATGGCGGCCACGTGCGGCTGCTCGCGGTGCAAAGGCGGCAGCACGATGGTCACGAAGCCCCCGCCCGAGAGGTAGCGCAGGCCCTGCTGCAGCACGTAGAGGCTCGACTTCACGTCGGCGTTGAGGAGGTCGTACCACTCGCCCTCGAGCAGCTCCACGAAGGCCGTCTTGCTCTCGGCGCTCGTCACGTGCACGATGCCGTCGAGCATCCCGAACAGCTCCTCGATCTTCTCGAAGGTGGTCATCACGTCGAGCACCACCGACATGTCGCCGCGGATGGGGATGGCCGTAGCCCCCAGCGCCTCGACCTCCGAGGCGACCCCGGTCGCCAGCTCCACGTCGGGGTCTACGGTGACCACGGTCGCCCCGTTGCGCCCGTACGCATGGGCGATGGAGCGGCCGTAGCCCCGCCCCGCCCCCGTGACCATCACGATGCGTCCCGACAAGCCCAGGAGGTCTCGAGGTGGCGTCGCGCTCATCCCAACGAGTTTACCGTGTAAGGGGCTACAAGGTAATGGTGTGGGGGTCGCGGGGTAGGCAGCCGTCAGCTAAAGGCTTGTGGCCCGCGGCTCGTGGCGAAAGGCACCCCTCCCCTTCCCTCCCCGCCGGCGGGGAGGGGTTATCCCC
>NZ_QXDL01000162.1:0-9601 GCF_003574345.1 Calidithermus terrae | reverse complement strand
GAGCTCCGCACCCCCAAGGGGCGGGTGCTGCGGGCCGGGGGGCGGGTGGTGAAGAACGTGCAGGGCTACGACCTGGTGCGCCCCTTCGTGGGGAGCTTCGGCGCGCTGGGGACGCTGCTCCAAGCTACGCTGCGGCTGCGCCCGGGCCGGGAGCGCGCGTTCGTGCGGAGGGCGGGCCGGCTGGGGCCGCTGGCGCTCGAGCCCCGCTTCGTGTGGCAGGAGGGCGAGACCCTCTACGCCTTCACCTTCGGGCACCCCAAGGAGGTGGCCGCCTTCGCGGCGTCCTTCGGCGGGGAGGCCGTGACGGGGCCGCTGGACTACCGCCCGCTGTTCCCCGGCGGCATGGGGGTGGGCGAAGGGCCCGTCCGCGACCTGCGCATGAACTGGGCCGACGGGGGTAAGCCCCCGCCGGTCCCCAAGGCCTTCGAGGGCCTGGCCGAAGCGCTGTGAGCCACCGGGGATTTCCCGGTGGCTCACCCTAAGCCATCGTGTCAAGCAGCTATCGGCTATGGGCCATTAGCGGCTTCCGCAGGAAGCCTATCGCTACAGGCGGCTGAGGTTGGCGCGGATGGTCTGGTTGCCGCCGACGCGCACGTTGGTCACGAAGACCTGGTAGCCGGGGGCCAGCGCCACGATCTGGCGTTCGCCCGGGTTGAGCCGCAGGCGCAGGTAGCCGTTCTTGGTCCGGCCGGCCTCCTTGCCGTCAACGTAGACGATGGTGTCAACGTTGGAGTAGAACTCGACGATGCCGGCCACCGGGCTGAGGTTGCGCTCGACGCGCATGGTCTCGCCGGGGTCAACCTTGACCGTCATGCCCGAGCGCTCGTAGCCGCCGAGGACGAACTCCAGGCGGTAGGTGCCGGGGGCCACGCTCACGCGCAGCGGGGTGGTGCCGATGTTACGGCCGTCCATCAGGACCTGCGCACCCTGGGGGTTGGTGTCGATGACCAGCGTGGCGTTGCGCCGCGCCACCGGGGTGAGGTCGCGGGTGATGGTGGCGTTCTCGCCGGGGTCGAGCCGCACGTCCATGCCCGAGCGCTCGTAGCCATTGAGCACGAACTCCAGGCGGTAGCGGCCGGGCTCGAGGGTGATCCGCAGGGGGGTGCGCCCCACCGAGCGCCCGTCGATGAAGACCTCGGCGCCCTGGGGGTTGGAGTTGATGTTGAGGGTGCCGTTGCGCGGCTGGGGCTGAGGCTGGGGCTGGCTGCGCCCGACGGTGAAGAAGGCCACGTCGCTGGTCCACTCCTGGTCGGGGACCGGGTTGACCACGATAGCCATGGTGCGGCCGAGCTGGTCGCCCTGCACGCGGGGCTGGTAGTCGTTGGCGACGTCGAGCACCCGGCCGATGTCGAGCTTGCGCTTGGAGGCCACGGCCAGCACCCGGTTCTGCCCGTTGGGGCCGCTGACGTTGTAGGTGTAGCGGGCGCCCTGGGGCGGGAAGCGCCGCGACTCGTTAGCGCGGAGGAAATTGTCGTCGTCGAAGCGGTTGGGCAGGATGGGGTTGATGTCGCCGGCGGCGTCGATGCTCAGCAGGTACACGTAGGCGTCCTGGTTGACCTGCACGCCGATGGAGATCTGCTCGCCGTTCTCGTAGACCGGGTTGCTGCTCTTGCTGGGGTCCTTGTCCACCCACACCCGCACCTGAAGGTCGGTGGGAACGGGGTTGACGATGATGCGCTGCGGGCTTATCTGGGGCTCGGCGTAAGCCAACGTCCCCAGCAACAGGAGAGCTATCGCTCGCTTCATGGTTCCACCTCCGAGCCTCAGGGTAGGAAACGCCGCTTCAGCTTCGTGAAAAAGCCTTCAGGTGGGGTTGAGCTATTCGTTGGCTAACGCTCAGTCGGTCATCAGGAAGTTCTCAATTTGCTCGCGGAGGGCCTTCTCGCGTCCTTGGGAAAGGTCCAGGCCCTCCAGGGCTAAGCAATTGGGCTCTAGGTCTTCCGGCGTTCGGCACAGGCTCTGTGCGCCTCGAGGCTTCAGCACTCCCCCGGCCTCGCCCGTGCCCCCGGCAGTGGCGCGCACAGCCTGAAGGCCGCACGGCATCCCTCCCGTGCGGCCGAGCGCTTTTGGGTAAACTCAGGGCCGATGAAGCCCCAATTCCGGGTGCCCCCCGCGCTCGAGCCCTACCGCCGCGAGGTGCGGGCGGGCGGGCTGAAGCTCCACGTCTACGACGCCTCGGCGCACGACCCCTCGGCGCACGACCCCTCCCCCGTGCTCCTGCTGCACGGCCTCGGCGACGAGGCCGACTCCTGGCAGCGCCTGATCCCCCTGCTCGCCCCCCACCGCCGGGTGATCGCCCCGGACCTGCCGGGCTTCGGCCGCAGCGACCACCCCCGCCGGGCCTACACCCTGGCCTTCTTCGCCCGGGCCGTGCGGGGGCTGCTCGACGCGCTCCTTCCCCAAGGCGCCAAGGTCACGCTCGCCGGCAACTCCCTCGGCGCCGCCATCGCCCTGCGCTTCGCCCTCGATCACCCGGGGCGGGCCGAGCGGCTGTTCCTGCTCGACGGCCCGGCGATGCAGGGCCGGCTCAACCCCCGCCTGATGCTGTTCCTGCTGCCCGTGCTGGGGGAGCGCACCTACAACGGCTTCCGCCGCGACCAGGACCTCGCCTACGCCAGCCTGCGGCCCTACTACCACGACCTCGAGGCCCTCCCGCCCGAGCTGCGCGGCTTCCTGCGCGAGCGCGTATGGGACCGGGTCTGGAGCGACGACCAGCGCCGGGCCTACTTCTCCACCTTCCGCTGGCTGGTCTGGAAGTCGTTGTGGGGCCTGTTCAAGCCCGGCGAGCTCGCCGGGCTCCGCCTCCCCACGACCATCGTCTGGGGCCGGCAGGACCACGTCGCCCCCGCCGGCTCGGGCCAGGCCCTCGCCCAGGCCATCCCCGCCAGCCGCCTGGTGCTGCTGGACAATTGCGGCCACCTGCCCCAGCAGGAAAAACCCGAGGAGCTCGCCCGGCTGCTGCTCGAGCCCTAAGTTCCTCCAGGGTGACTTTGTCGAAAGTCACCCTGACCGGCCCTCGCAGACATGCCGCCGCGTGCGGCGGCATGCTCGGGAGCGAGAGGGAGAACGAGGGCTCCGGCGTGAGTCTGTCACCCTGCCCTCCGACAGACTCACGCCGGAGCTACTTAAGACTTCAGCTCCGCGCGGCAGCGCTCGCACACGCCCTCGTACTCGACCTGGACCCCGGAGAGCTCGAGGTAGGGGTACTGCGCCCGGGCCTGGGCCAGCAGGTCGGGGAGGTTTATGTGCAGGTCGTGGTACTCGCCGCAGCGGGTGCAGAGCATGTGCAGGTGCCCGTCGAGGTTGGCCTCGTAGCGGGTCGCGTCGCCGCTACGGGTGAGGGGGAGCAGGTAGCCCTCCTCCACGAGGGCCTCGAGGGTGCGGTACACCGTGCCCAGGCTGATGCTCGGCACCAGCTTGCGGACTTCGTGATAGACCCACGCCGCGTCGGGGTGGTGTCCCTTCGCCGTCCGCACCACCTCGAGCACTGCCTTGCGCTGCCGGGTCAAACGCTTGATCGCCATTGCCTAAAAAGTATAGCGGTCCACCGGGACAAATGTCAGTAATCCCGACCCGTTTGCTAGGGATTTGAGAGGGCAGGAAACGGTCAGCCGCCCGCGAAAGGCCCGTGGCTCGCGGTAAAAGGAACTCTCCCTGCCTGCGGGGAGGGTTTATCCCCCCCGGCCCCCCTTGCTAAGGGGGGAACAAGGCGTCTGGCGTTTTGCATCTTGCGTTCGGCGTACGACGTACGACGTACGACCCGCGCCCCCCGCCTAGCTGCTCACCTCGACCTGTGCCAGCAGTTCCTTGCCCCCCTGATCCAGCAGGTCCAGGGCCAGCTCGTTGCCCAAGTCCTCGGCCTCGGAGGCGTCGCCCTCGATCTCGGCGCGGATGAGCTCGCGGCCGTCGGGGGAGACGACCACGCCCTCCAGGCGCAGGGTGCCGTCGTCCTCGACGGTAGCCAGCGCCCCGGCCGGGGCCCCGATGCCCATGCCCAGCGCCTTAATGAAGGCCCGCTCGGCGTAGACGCGGTCGGCGGAGGGGCGGTGGTTGAGGCTGTAGGCGAGCTCTTCCGCCCAGTCGTCGCCGCGGCGCACCTCGAGCCCCAGCGCCCCCTGCCCGGCGGGCGGCAGGATGACCTCGGGGCTGACCAAATGGTCGATGCGGTTGTGCAGGTCCATGCGCAGCAGCTCGGAGGCGCCCATCAGGATGGCGTCGTAGTCGCCGCTGCCTAAAGCCGCTAGCCGGTCGTCGAGGTCGCCGCTGAGGGCCTTGACCTGCAGGTCGGAGCGGAAGGCCAGCAACTGGGCCTTGCGGCAGAGGGTGCTCGCGCCCACCACCGCGCCCTTGGGAAGGTCCTCCAGGCGCTTGGCGCTGCGGCCTAAGAAGGCCTCCCGCGGCTCCATGCGCCGGGTGACCGCCACCAGGTGGAGGTCTTCGGGCGTTTCCGTGGGGAGGTACTTCATCGAG
This sequence comes from Calidithermus terrae, assembly GCF_003574345.1. Lineage (NCBI taxonomy): Bacteria > Thermotogati > Deinococcota > Deinococci > Thermales > Thermaceae > Calidithermus > Calidithermus terrae. The sequence goes on along the minus strand of NZ_QXDL01000162.1, from coordinate 5,131 downwards.
TGCAGGGCGATGTCGATCTGGCGGTTGTGCAGCGCCTGGCGCAACTCAGCCGCCGTGGCGTCCTGACCGACCTTGGCCTGCACGGTCCTCACCTTGAACTCCGCCTCGGGCCAGTTTTCCTTCAGCAGCTCCACCACGTGGCGGGTCTGGGCCTGCGCGAGGAGGCTACCCCGCGTGCCGATGACGATAACGCGCATACAGGGCTCTATATTAGCGGATCGCGCATTAAAGAGGAAAAGTTGTGAACCTTCACCCGGAAAAACGGCTCCGGTAGGGCTCGGGCAGGGCCTGGGCCTCGAGCTCGAAGTCCCCCTCCGCCGGCCGGGCCAGCCCCTGCTTCGCCAGGGTGTGCAGGGTCTGGGTCACGTACTGCTGCACCCGCCGCAGGGGCAGGGCCTGGGCCTGGAGCTCGGGCCGGTGCAGCGCCAGGAAGGCCCGGTGGAAGGCGGGCAGCTCGCCGAGGGGGATGGCGGCCTCGAGCTCCGACCACCGCAGCTTGCTCATGCCCCTAGGGTAGCAGGGGCCGGGCGAGGGGAAGAATTGGGAAATCCTATGAACGGCCTAAAGGCCCTTTGAAGCCAAGTGGCCCCTGGCGTTTACCCTGCCCTCCTACACTACCGGGCAAAGGAGCGACTTTTGATCCGCCTGGTGATTGCCCTATCCGAACAGTACGTGCTGGAATACCTCCCGCCCGGCTCGCGCAACGCGCGGCTGGACGAGAAGAAACTGGTCCAGTACGTGCGGGAGCAGATGGAAGAACGCCTCAGCCAGCACTTCCTCACCCCCGTCCAGGTACGCGTGATCCCCGCGGATGCCACCTTGGTCCGGCCCACCGGCGAGACCCACCCCAAGATCCGCGAGGTCACCGAGCACCTGCTCAAGGGGGTGCTCGAGACCGCCGAGCTCGATCAGTTCGTGCTGAAACCGGTTTGAAAAGCCGTCAGCCATCAGCAGGAGGCCCTTGGTCCGTCGAGGGCCGAGGGCCAGGGCGTCTTACGTCTTACGTCTTGCGTCTTGCGTTTGGCGTTCGGCGTTTGGCGTTCGGCGTAGGACGTACGACGTACGACCCGCGCCCCGCCGCCGGCCTACCTCGCCCTCCCCACCACAAACACCAGCTCATCCCCCCTGCGCACGATGAACAGCAGCGCCGCCCGGCCGCTCTCGTCGCTGAAGTTGTAGCGGGTGCGGGTCTCGCCGCCGGCCTGCTGGGTCTGGGGCCAGCCGTCCTGGAGGTAGCCGGCGGCGGCGAAGCTGGTCATGATCTGGGCCACGAAGGCGTCGTGGAGGCGGGCGGCGATGCCCTTGGCGGCGTAGACCTCGAGGTTGAAGCGGGCCGCGTCGGGGATGCGGGCCACGATGGCCTCACTCCCCTTCCCGGCCTTGAAGGAGCCGTTGGGGAAGCGCACCCCCGACACCAGCGAGCTCTGGACGGCGGCCACGGCGGTGACCTCCACGAGGGTCTGGGCCAGGGCGGGGCTGAGCAGCAACAGCAGAACCAGGGGCCATGCTCTCATGCCACCAGCGTACCCAGCGGCGCGGGGGCTCGAGGTTCAGATGCCCGCGAAGCCGTAGAATCAGGACAAAGACTCTCGAGGAGGAAGGCGTGAAACAGAACCTGCTGGGCTCGTTCGTGTTCTTCGGTGCGGTCCTCGGCCTGATCTTCGGGTCCGTCTTCGGGGTGCTCGTCGGCCACCTGGGGCTCGGCGCGGGGGTCGGGCTCGTCCTGGGGGCGGTGCTGGGGGTCGCCTTCACCTACCCGCGCCGCGAGTCGCGGTCCTAGCCCACCGACTCTGGCGCACGCCCGGGCAGCGGCGGCAGCCCCAGCTTTTCCCAGCGCTCGTCCACGCGGCGCACCACCTCGGGGCTCATGACGATCTTGGGCGGCCAGCGCCGCTCGAAGCCTTCCTCGGCCAGCTTGCGGGTGCCGTCGAGCACCAGCACCGGGCCCTCGGCCCCCGGCAGCACCCAGGCGTCGCGCTCGGGGTCGATGTTGTTGAGGATGGCCCACAGCAGCTCGTCGGGGTCTAGCGCGGTGTCGTCGTCGGTGAGCAGCAGCAGGCGGATGCCCGCGCTCTGTGGGGTCGCCAGCAGTTGCTCGGCCAGGGCGCGGGCCTGGCCCGCTGCGGTCTTGGCGAAGGTGGCGGCCCAGACGCCGGGCCACTGCTTCTGCCGCACGCCGGGCAGGGGGGGCAGGCTGGGGTGGGCCCTGGGGGTGAAGGGCACCTCTCCCCCCTCCTCCGGCAGCTTGCGGGTGCCGTCGAGGATGAGCTTGCCGCCGTAGCCCATGGAGCGGCTCGAGTGGTCGAGCACGTCGATGGGCCCGCGCGAGACGAGCGTGTCGCGGCCGGGGACGGCGTGCTTTAGGGCTTCCATGAGCGCCTCGAAGCCGGGCTTGAGCTCCGCGCCCGCGTCGAGCACGACCATCACCTTGGCGAACATCATCTGGCCCAGGCCGAACATGCCGTTGGCGACCTTGTAGGCCTGGCCGGGGTAGGCCTTCTTGATCGCCACGTTGACCCAGTTGTGGGCCACGCCCGCGGGGGGCATGTGGTAGTCGGCGACCTCGGGCAGGATGAGCTGGGCGGCCGGCAGGAACAGCCGCTCGGAGGCCTCGATCAGGTAGGCGTCCTCCATAGGGGGCCGTCCCACGATGGTCGCGGGGTAGACCGCGCCCTTGCGGTGGGTGACGGCGGTGACGTGGAAGCGGGGGTAGAGGTCTTCGAGGGTGTAGAAGCCGGTGTGGTCGCCGAAGGGCCCCTCCACCACCGGCTCCTCGGCGGGGTCAACGTAGCCCTCCAGGACGAACTCGGCCTCGGCGGGCACGGGGAGGTCCACGGTGACGCCTTTAGCCAGCTCGACGCCCGCCCCGCGCAGGAAGCCGGCCAGGTTAAACTCGTTGACCCCGGGGATAGGGGGCACCGGCGCGGTGGCGGCGTAGGTGAGGATGGGGTCGCCGCCCAGGGCCACGGCGACCTCGAGGCGCTTGCCCAGCTTCTTGGCCTTGTCGTAGTGACGCCGGCCCACCTTGTGCAACTGCCAGTGCATGGCGGTGCTCCTGCGGTCGAGCACCTGCATGCGGTACATGCCCAGGTTGAGCTCGCCCGTCTCGGGGTCCTTGGTGATCACCAGCGGCAGCGTGATGAAGGGGCCGCCGTCGAGGGGCCAGCACCTGAGCACCGGCAGGCGCGAGAGGTCTACCTGCTCGCCCCTGAGCACCACCTCCTGCACGGGGGCGCTCGAGACCCGCCTGGGGAAGAAGCCCTTGAGCTCGCCCAGCTTGGGCAGCAGGCTGAACACCGCCTTGAGCCCGCCCTTGCCGGGGTTGAGGTCCATCAGCTTGGCGACCCGCTCGCCCAGGGCGTCGAGGCTGGGCACGCCCATGGCCCGCGCGGTGCGCTCGGCGCTGCCGTAGCCGCCGATGAACACCGGGAAGTCGCGGCCCTCCACCCTCTCGAAGAGCAGGGCCGGGCCGCCGGTCTTGACCATGCGGTCGGCGATCTCGGTGATCTCGAGCTCGCAGGAAACCTCCTCGCGCACGCGCACCAGCTCGCCGCGGCGCTCGAGGTCGTCGATGAAGGCCTTCAGGTTCCGGTACATCCGCCCCAGATTATCCCCCCGCGGCCGGGACGAATGTAGGGGGGCGGGTCTTCAGGGCTCGATGGGCAGGTGCTCGAGGCGAAACCGCCGGGGCGTGCCGTACACCAGCACCGCCTCGAAGCGCACCGGCAGGTCGTCGCGGCCCAGCAGGTAGAGCGCCGAGCGCCACAGGCGCTCGTACTTCTGCGGGGTGAGGGCCTCGAGGGGCGTCCCGAAGCGGCCGTCGCGCCGCTGCTTGACCTCCACCGCCACGTAGACCTCGCCCTGCCGCATCCACAGGTCGATCTCGCCGTAAGGCGTCCGGCGGTTCTGGCCCAGCAGGGCGTAGCCCTTCGCCAGCAGGTGCTTGCGGGCGACGGCTTCGGCCCAGGCTCCCTTCATGGCTGTGCGGGCGGCTAGGGCGAGTCGGTGAACTCCTGGTAGAGCTGGTCGTTGACGAACCAGCGCACCGTGGCCCGCCCCTGCACCGGCACGCCGCCGGGGGGCTCGAACTTCCAGCCGGGCGCGGTGGGGCCCTCGAAGATCACCACCGGTTCGGGCCGGGCCTCGTCCTGGACGGTGATGCGCACGTTGGAGCCCTCGAGCTCGGGGGGCAGGGTGAGGCTGAGCTGGAGGCTGCGGGCGGCGGGCTGCGGCGGGCTACCGTCCCCGCCGGGCTCCAGCGGCTCGGGGGCGGGCTCGGGCAGCGGCTCGGGCACGTCCTGGGCGAAGGGCGGGCCGTCGGGCACGGTGGCCTCGAGCTGCTTGCTGACGTACACGGTCACGGCAGTGCCCTTGAGCAGCGGCGTCCCGGCCGCGGGCTCCTGGCGCACCACCTCCCCCTGCGGCGCCCCGCTGACCACCGAGCGGAAGTTGCCCTTGAGCTCGGCCACGTCGAGCAGGTACTTGGCGTCCTCCTGGCTCAGGCCCACCAGGTCGGGGAGCACCGTCTCGGGGCGGCGCGGGCCGGGCCCGGCGGAGACCAGCAGCTCGACCGGCTTCCCCGCCGAAAAGCTGGTCCCGGCGGGCGGGCGGCTGGCGAGCACGGTGCCCTCGAGGGTCGGGGAGTCGATCCGCACCACCCCGCCCAGGGTGTAGCCCGCCTCCAGCAGGGCCTTGCGCGCGTCCTCGACGGAGCGGCCGGAGAGGGTGGGCACGGTGCCGCGCTTGTGCTTGTTGACGGTGAGGGTGAGCTTGCGCCCCGGCTTGACCTGGCTGCCGGGCTCGGGGGTCTGCTCGAGCACGGTGTCCTCGGGGCGGGTGAGGTCGCTGCCCTCGCCGAACTCGAGCTTGAGGCCCCAGGTGCGCACGGTCTCGAGCACCTCCGTCGCGGTCTTGCCGCTGAAGTCGGGGAGGGTGTACTCGGGGGGGTTGAGGTAGCGCTGCACCGCGACCGCCAGGCTGCCCAGGCCCAGCAGCATGAACACCAGCCCCGGCAGCCAGCCCCACAGGCCCGGTTTGGGCAGCGGGGGTCGCACCTTGGGCTGAGGCTTGGTCTTGGGGGCGGGCGCCGGGGCCGGCTTGACGGGCTGGGTCTTGGGCGAAGGGATGGGCC
>NZ_QXDL01000161.1:0-9787 GCF_003574345.1 Calidithermus terrae | reverse complement strand
GGGCGGCGTCGTCGAGATGGCGGGGGGGCGGGCGGCCATGCTGCCCTTCTTGTCGGAGCGGCGGCTGGTCAAGGCCCAGATGCTGCTCGAGGGCGACGGCACGCTGTGGAAGGGTGCTTACTCCGAGGGCATGAAGCGGGTCTTCGCCAACCTCTCCACCGAGCTCAACTCCGGCGTCAGCCTCATGCTCGCCCACCTCACCGTCGAGGGCAGCCGCCTGGGCGGGGGCGAGTTCGAGTTCCACTGCACCAACAGCTACGCCGTCGAGAAGTCGGCCTTCCCCTCGCAGCTCTCCTACGTGGCGCTGGGCCACATCCACCGCCAGCAGCAGGTCGCGGAAGCCCCCGCGGCCTGGTACCCGGGCTCGCTGGTGCAGCTTGACTTCGGCGAGGGGGAGAACGCCCCGCGCGGGGCCCTGATCGTCGAGCTCGAGCCCGGCGTTCCGCCCAAGGTCACGCAGGTCAACGAGCGCTGGGGCAAGCCCCTGCGCAGCTTCAAGGTCAAGTTCGAAGACCTCGACCGCCGCCTCGAGGAGCTCGCCACCTTCCCCGGCTGGGCCAAGCTCGTCATCGAGGGGCGCGGCAACCCCCGCCTGCGCGAGGACCTCTTCCGCCGCTTCCCCCACCTGCTCGACGTGGTCTTCGAGCTCCCCGAGCTCGAGCGCCCCCGCGGGGCCCCGCCCGTGCAGGAGGAGTGGGACTGGCTCGAGGCCTACACCGAGTACTCCCGCGAGACCTACGCCGCCGAGCCCGAGGAGAGCCTGCTGCGGGCCTTCCAGCAGGTCTACGAGGAAGTCCACGCGGGGGAGGGGCTATGAGGGCCCTGGGTCGTACGCAAGACGCAAGACGCAAAACGCTAAACGCGAGACGCCTTGGCGTTCGGCGTTCGGCGTTCGGCGTTGAGCAGACCTCTTGGAGGCCCTCATGAGGCCCCTCAAGCTGCGCCTGCAGGGCTTCGGGCCCTACCTCGAGCCCCAGGAGATCCACTTCGACGACGTGGAGCTCTTCGCCATCACCGGGCCCACCGGGGCGGGGAAGAGCACCCTGCTCGACGCGATCACCTTCGCGCTCTACCGCGAGACGCCGCGGGCGGGGGCCAAGGGCCACGACACGCTGCGCCACCCGGCGGCCGAGCAGGCCAAGATCGAGCTCGAGTTCACCGCCCCCGACGCCTCGAGCCAGATCCAGACCTGGCGCGTCGTGCGGGTGATCGGCAAGGAGAACCAAAGCCGCCTGGAGTACCTCGAGCGCGGCGACTGGCGCATGCACGCCGCCTCCGAGAAGGTGGCCGCGCTCAACGCCCAGGTCACGAGCCTGCTGGGGGGGATGGACTTCACCACCTTCACCCGCGCCATCCTGCTGCCGCAGGGGCAGTTCGACCTCTTCCTGCGCGGCGTGCCCAAGGAGCGGCGCGAGCTGCTGATGAAGCTCTACGGCCTCGAGCGCCTGCGCGACATGCGCGAGCGGGTAGGCGAGCACCTCAAGGAGGCGCGGGAGAAGCTCAGCCTCATCGAGGGGGAGCTCCGGGGCCTCGCCGAGGCCGAGGAGGGCCGCCTAGAGGCCATGCGCGACGAGATCGGGTGGCTCGAGGCCGAGGAGGCGCGGCTCAGCCGGGAGGCCGAGCAGGCCCAGCGGGCTCTGGCCGAGGCCCACAAGCGCCACGAGCAGTTCAGCGAGCTCGAGGGGCTGCGCCGCCGCCAGCGCAACTGGGAAGGCCAGCAGGCCGAGATGGCGCGCCTGCGCGAGCGGCTCGAGCGCGCCGACCAGGCCGAGCGGGTGTGGCCGCAGGTCGAGAGCGTGGAGGCCGCCCGCCGCGAGGCCGAGGCCGCCCAGGGGGCCCTGCTGCGCCTGCAGCAGGGCCTCGAGCGCAGCCGTGCCGAGGTCGAACGCCTGCGCGCGCAGTACGACAGCGACGCGCTCGAGCAGGTCAAGCTCGAGCTCGCCGGCCTCCCGCTGCTCAAGGACCAGTCCGAGCGGCTGCGGCGCTACGGCGGCGACCTGCGCCTGTCCCACCCCGACCCCCTCGACTTCGACGAGGCCCGCCTCGACGCCCTGCGCGAGGGCGAGCGCAGCCTGAGCGAGCGGGCGCGGCTGCAACGGCTGCTCGAGCAGGCCCAGTCCCGCTTCCTTCAGGCCCGGTCGGCGCTGGAGGCCCAGACCAAGCAGGTCCAAGACCTCACCCTCGAGCTCGACTCCCTCAAGACGCTCGGCCAGGACGCGCGCGAGCTCTACGAGCAGGCCCGGCGGCGCCGCGAGGACGCCGAGCGCGCGGCGGGCATCCAGGCCCACCGCCACCTGCTCGCGGTGGGCGAGCCCTGCCCGCTGTGCGCGCAGGTGGTGGCGCAACTGCCCCCCGAGGTCGAGCTCAACCTGCAGGGCCTCCAGCAGGCCGAGCGCGAGGCCGAGGAGAACCTGCGGCGCCTGCGCGAGGACTTCCAGGGCAAGCAGGGCCAGCTCAAGACCCTGCGCGAGCAACTCCCCCTCTCCCAGCAGGCCCTCGCCCAGCAGGAACAGGACCTCAAGGACCTCCAGCGCCAGCTCGAGGCCCTCGCCCAGGCCACCGGCGGGCTCGAGGCCGCCGGCATCCAGCAGGAGCGCCAGCGCCGCCTCGCCGGGCTCGCCGCCGCGATCCGCGCCGCCACGGGGGGTCTCGAGGTGACGGCCTACGCCGCGCGGCTGCAGGAGCGCCAGCGCCAGCTCGAGGCCCTCGCCGCCGAGCTGCAGCAGCGGGAGAGGGAGTGCTCCGACGCCGAGCGCCAGCTCACCGCCCAGACCCAGGTGGCCCAGGAGCGCCACCGCGCCCTCGAGCGCCTCGAGGCCAGCCTGCTCTCGCTCCTGGCCGAGGCCGCCTTCGCCGACCACCAGGCCGTGAAGGCCGCCCGCATGAGCCCCGCCGAGCGCCACGCCCTGCAGCAGCGCCACCAGGAGCACCAGCGCGAGGGCATCGCCATCGCCGAGGGCCTCAAGCGCCTGGAGCAGGAACTCGCGGGGCTCGAGCCCGTGGACGAGGCCGCCCTGCGCCTCCAGCGCGAGGCCCTGGAAACCCTGCGCCAGTCGGCCCGCGCCGCCCACGGCAAGGCCGAGGGGCTCAAGGCCGACCTCAAGCGCGCCGAGACCCAGCTCCAGCGGCGGCGCGAGCTCGAGGGCCAGCAGGCCAAGCTGGTGCGCGAGGTGGACGTTTGGGAGCGGCTGGAGCGCGACCTGCGCGGCGACCGCTTCCAGGACTTCTTGCTCGAGCGCTACCAGTCGGGCTTGCTCCAGCGGGCCAGCGAGCTCATGAACGAGCTCTCGCAAGGCCGCTACGCCTTCCGCCTGGAGGACAGCGAGTACGCCGTGGAGGACCGCTGGACCGAGTCGGTGCGCACCGTGCGCACGCTCTCGGGCGGGGAGAGCTTCCTGGCCTCGCTCTCGCTGGCGCTCTCCCTCTCCGAGCACCTCTCCAAAGGCCGCATGGGCGCGCTCTTCCTCGACGAGGGCTTCGGCACGCTCGACGTGGAGACCCTCGAGCAGGTCGCGGGCGTGCTCGAGGCCCTGCCCACCCAGGGCCGGCTGGTGGGGGTGGTCACCCACGTCGAAGCCCTCGCCGAGCGCCTGCCCGCGCGGCTGCGGGTGGAGAAGAGCCCGGCGGGCAGCAAGATCCGCTGGTCGGACAATTGAAGGCGGGCCGTAGCGCCAAAGCGCCCCGGAAGGCATACAATAGCCGCTTGGGTTGGTGCTACCTTGTCGAGCCGAATCCTGCGCAACGCCGCCATCACCATGCTGGGCACCTTCTCGAGCCGGGTGCTGGGCCTGGTGCGCCAGGTCGTCATCAACAACCTCTTCCCGCCCCTGCTCACCGACGCCTTCAACATCGCCACCCGCGTCCCCAACCTCTTCCGCGAGCTGGTGGCCGAGGGGGCCGTCACCAACGCCTTGGTGCCCGTGCTCAGCGGCCTCCCCGCCGCTGAGGGGGAGGTCTTCAAGCGCCGCTTCGCCGCGCTGCTGCTGACGCTGAACCTGCTGCTGCTGGGCGCGGGGCTGCTGCTGGCCCCCGCCGTCGCGGGCTGGCTGGTGGACGCCTCGAGCCCCTACGCCCGGGGCCCCAACTTCGACCTCCTGGTCTACCAGATCCGGCTGGTGATGCCCTTCCTGCTGTTCATCTCGATGGCCGCGCTGTTCTCGGCCTTCCTGCAGTCGCAGGAGCGCTTCGGGGCGGTGGCCTTCGCGCCGCTGGCGCTCAACGCGGTGTCCATCGCGCTCATGCTGGTCTGGCCGGGTAGCGCCACCGCGCTGGCCCTGTCCTACACCCTGGGTGCCATGGTCCAGGCGGCCGTGCTGCTGCCCTCCCTCCGCGGCTTCGGGCTGGAGTTCAGGAGCCACCCGGCCATCCGCGACGCCCTGTGGCGCATGGGGCCCTTCGCCTTCACCACCAGCCTGCGCCAGTTCCTCAACCTGGTGCTCACCAACGTCCTCACCCGCTACGCGGTGGGGGCCCAGACCGCCTTCATCAACGCCGAGGTGATCTTCCAGACCGCCCTGGGCATCCTGGCCGTCTCGCCCGCGATGGCCCTCTACCCCCGCCTGACCCAGATGGGTGCCGCCCAGGACTACGCAGGGATGCGGGGGCTGCTCGAGCGCTCCATCCCCCGCCTCGCCGTGCTGCTGGGCTTCGCCGGGGCCATGATGGTGGCCTTGGCCCCCTGGATCGTGGGCGCCATCTTCTCCTTCGGCGGCCTCGACGCGCGGGTGCGGGAGTTCACGGTGGCGGTGCTGCTGGCCTACGGCCTCGCGCTGCTGCCGTGGGGGGTCAACCAGCTCATGCTGCGGGCTTTCTACGCCGCCAACGAGATCCGGCGGGCCGTGCAGGTGTCGGTGGTCATCTTCGGCCTCAACACCCTGGGCTACTGGCTGCTGCGCGACGCCGGGCTGTTCTGGCTCAACCTCTCCACGGCCGCCGCGGGCCTGGTCGGGCTGCTGGCCTACGGGGTGCGCCTCGAGCGGCTGTCGATCCTCTCGCTGCGCTGGCTGCTGGAACTCCTGCTGCGCGTCGCGGCGGCGGCGGCCCCGGCCGGGATGCTGGCCTACGTGGCGGCCCGGCCCTTCGGCACCCCCGCGCTCTTCCTCGACAACTTGCCCCCCCTGGTGCTGGGGGGGCTGGCGGGGCTGGCGGCCTTCGTGGTCTTCGCGCGGGTGCTGCGCCTGCCGCTGCGCTAAGTTTTCCCAGGGTGGCTCTGCCGAAAGTCACCCCGGCCGAAGGGAGGACGAGGGCTCCGGCGTGAGTTCGTAACCCTGCCCCCCTGACCGACTCACGCCGGGGCTGCTTAGCTAGGCCGCGTGCTCGGCGGGCCGCGTCGGCACGTAGGCGTTGCCCTGGCAGTGGGTGCACACCCGACCTCGGGCCTCCTCCTCCAGGCACCTGGGGCAGGGCTCGAGCGCCTCGCCGCTCTGCCGGTCCTCCACGCGCAACAGCCGCCAGCCCATCTGCTCACACAGCTGTTCGGCCCGGCACAGCGCCCGCGAGAGCCGGGGCGCTTCCTTGGGGGAGAGCAGGATCTCGAAGGATTGACCGGCGTCCTCGAAGCAGATCACGAAGTTCACTTGGTCCGAAGCCATTGCTTCCTCCGAAAGCGGTGGCTCGCGCGGTGCGCGCAGCCACTCGCCTAGAGCCTATCGCCCGGGCCTAAAATGAAGCCAAAACCGCTCAGCCGCGCAGCTCGCGCAGGGCTTCGGCCATGCAGCGCCGTGCCTTGGCCGCCATTTCCGGGTTGCCCAGGCGTTCGTAGGCCGCGATGAGGCCCTGCCAGGCGCGCTCGGAGTAGGGGTCGAGGGCGAGGGCGTGGCGGTAGGCCACCAGCGCCAGGGGCGAGTTCTCCTGCTCGCGTTGCTCGGCCACCAGCGTCCAGAGCTCGTGCTGGTAGCGCTCGACCTGGGAGCGCTCCACCGGGAACAGGTCGGCCATCTCGGGGAGCCAGGGCTCGCTGTGCCGCTGGATGAAGTCCTCGAGCCCCGGCTCGGAGGTCTCCACGAAGGCTTTGGCCCGTTTGACGAACTCGCGGTAGTCGAGCACGACCGGGAAGTTGAGCGACAGCTGGCTCTTGCTCGAGCCGATGAGCTGGGGGAAGAGCAGGCCGCGCAGCTTGGACACGGCGTTCTGCAGCGAGTCGAGCGGGTTGTTGAGCTCACCCCACAACTGCTGGGCCAGCACCTCGCGGTTCTGCGGCCGCTCGTGCAGGGCGAGGGCGAGCAGCAAGGCCGCGATCTTCTTGGTCGGGAAGTCGGCGAGGGTGAGCGTCTTGCCCAGGAAAGAGACCTTGAACCCCCCGAAGGTCTGGACCGTGACCGGGAAGGCACCCCAGCACGAAGGGTCGGCCTTGATCAGCGGCAGCCAGTGGTGGCTGTAGTAGGGGTGCCGCAGGAGCAGCCCGTAGCCGTTCTGCTGGCACAGGCTGAGGGCTTCCCGCAGGGAGTCGAGGTCCCCTTTGAGCATGAGCAACTGCGCCACGTCGAACATCGCCCCCGCCTCGCGGGCCTCCTCAAGGGTGGGCTCGAGGGGGCTTAGCCCCTGGCGCACGGCCTCGGTCTTGTAGCCGAAGGTGATGTTGGCGGCTCGAGCCAGGTGCTCTCTCGCGGCCTTGCGGTTACCGCGCCGGAATTCAACCTGAGCCCGGACGTAGTGAGCTTCCCCCAGTAGGTCGGCCTCCTGGGTCATCCCAAGGATCTTGACCGTCTGTCCGTACGTCCACTCCAGATCTCCTTCCAGAAGGGCTAGGTGTGCCATTAGGATTTCGGAGTAAAGGAAAACCCGATGATTATCGGCCTCCCGCGCTCTCTCCCCCCCGGTTGAGATCGCCTGGCGGGCTTTCTCGAGCTCGCCCAGTTGAATGTAGATGCGGCCCAGCGTGACGTAGCTCATAGGGCTCAACAGGACGCTTGGCAGCCGGTCGAACTCGGATAGAGCCAAGCGTGGGAAACCCGCGCACGTCCAAGCAACGGCCAAGTTTTCTATACTCGGGGCTACCTGGACGGCTCCGCCCAGCCCTTGATACGTCGCGACAGCTTTCGAAAGATAGTCAATACCCTCGCGGTAGCGATGTAAATTTAGGGAGGTAACCCCCAGGTTATGCAGTAGATGCCCTCGGACCAAAGATGCCCCGGCGTGAAGAAGGCCGTTCTCGAAGTGCTTCACCGCTTCAAGGTAGTTCCCACGCATGCCGTGGGCGACCCCGAGCGCGTTGGTAACCCACAGCCGGAATTCGGAGGATACGGTCTGGGACAGCTCCTCGAGCTGCTGGATGGCCCCTTCGACATCACCCGACGAGCGGCGTAGAAGCGCTACAAGGTACCTGTACGTCTCGAGGCCCCGGTAGCTCGGGGGAACCTTACGCAAAAGCTCTTGCAGCGCGTGCGGGCTCATCCTCGGCATGTAGGTCTCGACAATCCGCTCGAGGTACGCCTCCCATAGACCGTGCTCGCCGAGAATTTCCAGGTCAGCCTCGAGGTGCCTCGAGCCCAGAACCTGCGCGACCTCGAGCGCCCGCTCGGGCGACAGGGGGCGGAAGAGAAGACGGCGCAGCAGGGCGGGCAGGCGGTAGCCCTGGTCGGCGGCGTAGAGGAGGCCGCGGTCGTAGAGTTCGGCGATGAGCTCGGCCTCGAGCTCGAGCAGGCCGTAGAGCTCGGGGATCAGGACGGGGCTCGAGGCTGCGCGGGCTAGGGTCTCGCGCGGGAGATCCTGGGGGAGGAAGCGGCCCAGGTGGGCGCGGGTGAGGGGGTGCTCGAGGAGGCAGAAAACGTCAGGGCGTTTGGCGAGCTGGGCCGCGATCAGCAGGCCCTCGGGCCAGCCCTGGCTCAGGCGGTAGCTCTCCTCGGCGTAGCCCTCGCGGGCACTGGCGAGAGCCCCCAGCCACTCGGCCTTGGTGTAGATGAGGTCGGTTTCGTGCAGGAACAGGGCCTCGCCGGGGCAGCCGGGGTGGACGAACTCCAGATCCCGGCGTTTTTGGGGGATGAACAGGCAGGGTTCGCGGCCTAGGTCGGCCGGGGAGGTCACGACCCGGCGGTTGTTGCGGCGGGCCCATAGCGCCAGCACCTGCTGCCCGAACCCCGCCCCGGCAGGAGCCACCACCAGCCGGGGCGCGGTTCGCAGGAGCCTTCGCAGACCGGGCCGCAGACCTAACACGGTGCCATTCTAACGAAGCCGTACCGGGCTGGGGGGTTTATGGGGTCAGGCGGTGGCGGTCACGGGGGAAGGCCCGCGCGTAGCGCACGTTCGGCAGCCCCAAGAGCTTCTGCGTGATGCGCTCGGCGCCGATGGCGAAGCCGCCGTGGGGGGGCATGCCGTACTTGAAGACCTCGAGGTAGCCCGCGAAGTTCGCGGGGTCGTTGCCCTTCTTCTTCAGGGCCTCGACCAGCACGTCGTACTGGTGGATGCGCTGGCCGCCGCTGGTGATCTCGAGGCCGCGGAAGAGCAGGTCGAAGCCCCGGGTGGAGCCGTCGCCCTCGGGGTAGGCGTAGAAGGGGCGGGCGGCTTCGGGGTACTTGGTGACGAAGAGGAAGTCCACGCCCCACTTCTCCTTCGCCCACTGGCCCAGCGCCCGTTCGGCCTCCTCGTTGAAGTCGGCGCCCACGGGCATGCCCAGTTCCTCGCGCAGGATGCGGCGGGCCTCGGGGTGCTCCAGGCGCGGCATCTCGGCGGTGTTGGGCCACTCGACCTCGAGCATCCCCACCGCGTCGGCGGCGCCCTCGCGGGCTTCGTCGAGCATGGCCCTCAGCAGGGCCTCCTCGAGGTCGATCACGTCGTGCTCGTTCTCGACGAAGCCTATCTCCACGTCGAGGGAGAGGTACTCGTTGAGGTGGCGGCTGGTGGCGTGCTGCTCGGCGCGGAAGACCGGGGCCACCTCGTAGACCCGCTCGTACACCCCCACCATGATCTGCTTGTAAAGCTGGGGCGACTGCGCCAGGTAGGCCCGCTGCTCGAAGTAGTCGATGGCGAAGAGGTTGCTGCCGCCCTCGGCGCCCGCCGAGACGATCTTGGGGGTGTAGATCTCGGTGAAGCCCTGGGCGTCGAGGAAGTTGCGGAAGCCCCGCACCAGCGCGGCCTGTACCTTGAGCGCGGCGCGGGCCTTCTCGCCCCGCAGGCTCACGTAGCGGTACTCGAGCAGCGTCTCCGGGTTGACGCGCCACTCCTCCTTGGGGATCTCGATGGGGGAGGGCTCGAGGGCCGGGGTGAGCACCTCGAGGCCGTTAGCCAGCACCTCGTAGCCGCCCGGGGCCTTGGCGTTTTGCACCACCTCCCCGCTGACGCGCAGGCAGGACTCGGCCAGCGGCAGGTCCACGCCCTTCTCCACCACCACCTGCACGATGCCGGTGCGGTCGCGCAGCAGGGCGAACTGGATGCCGCCGAGGTCGCGCTTCCAGTGCAGCCAGCCTTGCAGGGTGACCTTCTCGCCGATCTTGTTGGGCACTTCCTTGACCAGTGTGCGTGACATCTGCCTCTCTCCTTCGCCGCCTTCGGGAACTGAAAAACCCCCCGGTACGACAGCAAGTACCGGGGGGCAGTATCGCTACCCCCGCTATGGATTGTCGTCCCGACGGCGCAACATCTTGCCGGATAGTCTAAGTGCCACTTCTCACCAGGTCAAGGTGGAGGGCTGAACGCTGAGCGCGGGTCGTACGTCCTACGTCGTACGCCGTACGCAAGACGCTAAATGCTAAACGCTAAACGCCAAACGCAAGACGCCAGACGCCTTGTCACCCCCCTTAGCAAGGGGGGCAGGGGGGGATACCCCTTCCCCGCGCGCGGGGAAGGGGTATCC
>NZ_QXDL01000160.1:0-9801 GCF_003574345.1 Calidithermus terrae | reverse complement strand
GGGTCGGGCATAGGTCGGGGTTCCGGGAGGAATGCCTCCTCGAGGCGTCAAGTCGTGATTCTAACGCATGAGCCCGCCCGCCGCACCCTGCCGGGTCCATATTCCCCACGCCTCACGCCTTCTTCTGCTAAGGTAGCAGCATGGCCCTGAGTCCCCGCGTCGAAGCCCTCCTAGCCATCGTCGATGCCCAAGAAGCACGGCTCGAGAGGGCCGAGCAGAGCCCCCAGTTCGCCCACTTCCTGGCGGCCTCCGACGGCGCGGAGCAGATCATCGCGCAGATCCGCGAGGGCTGGCAGACCTTCCGCAACACCGCACCCTACCTCAGCGACCCCGAGGTCATCGAGAGCTACGCCCAGAGCTTCGAGCAGATCGACGCGTCGCTGGAGCAGCTCGAGCAGGTCCTGGCGCAGATCAGGGCGAATCGGATATTGAATTAGGGTCGTACGTCGTACGCCCTACGTCGTACGCGAGACGCAAGACGCCAAACGCCAAACGCTAAACGCAAGACGCCAAACGCTAAACGCCTTGGCCCTGGACCCTCGACCTCATGGGCTGTTCGCACCCGTAAACCTTTCCCCCAGGTTTTTTGGACTGGGTATCTTCCCCGGGCTCTGATAGGCTAGTGGTTCAAGGGAGGGTTGGAGCGGTGGACACCGACGTCAGACGTTACCTGCGCCAGGGCTTTCACGTCGAAGGCCCGCTCTCGCCCGGAAAGTTCGAGAGCGAGCTGGCTCGGCGCATCGGCAGCCCGGGCCGCCGAAGACCGATCTTGCAGGCCTGGAAGCGCTACCTCGCGGGGGGCGGCCTCGAGGCGGTGCGAAGTTTTTACGCAAGCCTGCTGGCGCATCCCCGCGAGCGCCTGGAGGGGTTGGTGTACGCCATGCACCTGCCTTTCCTGGAATTTTATGCCGAACAGGTGCCGCGCCTGCTCGAGCCGGTCGGCGGGCGGGTGCTCGAGGTGGGGGCCTTCACGGGCGGGCTGGTGGGCTGGCTGGCCCAGGCCCGGCCCGGCTTCGAGTGGCACGCCCTCGAAGGGGTGGCCGAGGCGGTGCAGATCGGGCGGGAGCGGCTGCCGGGCGTGAGCTGGCACCAGGGATGGTTCGGGGTGCCTTCGGGCTTCCTGCAGGAGGGGGGCGGGGGAGAGGCCCCGCCGCGGTTGCCCCCGATGGACGCCGTCCTGCTCTTATCGGTGCTGCCGGAGGGCTGCCTGGGCGACCTCCCGGGCCGCCTCGAGGCCGAGGCCTTCGACCGGCAATTCGGGCTCCCCGGGCGGCTCATGGGCCTGCAGGGGCTGCTGCGGCCGGGCGGGCTGCTGGTTTACGGGCACGGCCCCTTCCTGGGCAAGAACCCCGAGCGGCTGGGGGCGATGCTCGAGGAGCTCGGCTTCAGCGAGGTGCGGTGCACCGGGGAGGGGGAGTACTGCCTGGTCAGCGGGCGCATGCCCGAGGAGCTGTCCCTGCGCCGCCGCGAGGAGTCCGGCGCTCAGGTGGCGCCTCCCCCGGCCCCGGTCGCCCAGGCCCGTCCCGCCGCGGCGTCTGCCGAGGAGCTGTGGCGGCTGCTCGAGGCCGAGGACTACGCCGCCGTCCTGCACAACAGCCCCGAGGACGCCCGCGGCGAGCTGGCCTACCTGCGCGGCCGCGCGCTCTTCGCGCTCTCCCGCTTCGCCGAGGCCGAGGCCACCCTGGCGGGCGCCGGGAGGCCGGAGGCCGAGGACCTGCGGGCGTTCTGCTGGGTCGAGCTCGAGGACTACCGCCGGGCGCTGCCGCGCCTGGAGGCCCTGGCGAGCCGGGGCGGGCGCTACCGCTTCTACCTGGGCCGGGTCTACCTGGGCCTGGGCCGCCTGGCCGACGCGCTGCGGCAGCTGTTCGAGGCCGGCATCCCCGAGGCCGAGCTCTACTTCAAGACCGCGCTCGAGCGCATGGAGGAGCGCGCGGTGCGGCTGTCGCGCGAGGGGGACTGGAGCGAGGCCAGCCGCCGGGTGGAGTTCGTGGAGGACCTCTCGCCGCAGTTGCTCAGCCGCGGGCTGCTGCGCCTGGGCCTGCAGGCGAGCCTGAGCCAGGGGCTGTGGGCCCGCGCCCAGCGCTACGCCCAGCGGCTGTACGACCTGGGCGAGGCGGCGGGGGCGCTGGGGATGGCCCTGGTGGGCCTGCGGGTGCGGGGCCCGGAGGGCTTGGAGAGCGTGCCGCTGGAAGACCTCAAGGAGGTCGAGCCCTACCTCACCGACGCGGTGGCCCGCGCCGAGGAGGCCACCGCGCTCTTGGCCCTGGGCCTGCTGCGCCACCGCGAGGGGCGCCACACCGAGGCCCTGCGCTACCTCGAGGCCGCCGCGCGGGAGGGGCAGGGGGAGTCGAAGGGCTTCGCCTACCACCTGCTGGCCGAGGCCAAGCAGGCACTGGGCCACCCCATGACCGAGGTGCTGGGCGACCACAAGCGCGCCCACGCCTTCCGCGCCTACGGCGTCGAGGAGCTTTTCGCGCTGGCCCAGCAGGCCTACGAGCAGGGCGAGACGGTGCTGGCGAGGGAATTCCTGGCCCGGGTGCGCGACAGCGGCCTCGAGCACTTCCGGGGCGACCCCAGCGCGGTGCTGCGGCTGGTGGAGACCCTCGAGGGCCCCTGGGAGGCCTTCCGGCTGCTGGCCCGCTCGCTCGAGCACACCCGCAACCCCTCGCTCGAGCTGCTCGAGCTGGCCTACCGCCTCTCGCGCGGCTTCAGCCAGAGCGAGGAGGCCCAGAACGTGCGGGGCCGTTACCTGGCCGCGCTCTACGACGCCGGGCAGCAACTGGGCGCCGAGGCGCTGCTGCTCGCCGAGCTCGCCCGCACCCCCGAGGCGCTGGAGGTGCGCTACGACCTGGCCGAGCACTACGAGCGCACCGGGGCCTACAAGAAGGCCGCCGAGCAGTGGCGCAAGGCCCTCGAGGTGGCCTACTACTGGGAGAAAGACCTCGAGCTCTCCCGCGAGATCCTGCGCAACCTCCTCTTCCTCAACCCCACCGACCCTGATCTGCAGCTCTACCTCGAGGAGCTCAAGGCCACCTCCAAGGCCGTGGCCCAGCTCGACGGCGTCCCCGACGCGCTGGCCGGGGCCACCCCCGACAGCCTGCTCAAGGAGGGCCTGCCGCGCTTCCACGGCGAGTACCTGCTGGTGGTGGGCGGCCACACCCAGTTGCGCAGCCGCATGGTGCCCTTCCTCGAGGCCCAGGGCCTCAAGGTTGACTGGTTCGACTCCGACGCCAACGCCGCCGGGCGCGAGGTGATCCGCCGCATCCACAGCCGCCTCGAGCGCGCCCACGGCATGATGATCATCTCGAGCTACGTCGGCCACGACCTCTCCGAGCCGGTGCGGCTGGAGGCCGAGAACCTGGGCGTCCCCGTCTACCTCACCCCCGGCCGCGCCCGCGGCATCACCGGCTTCCTCCGCGCGGTGGCCGAGTTCGCCCCCCAGCTCTTCAAACGGGCTCTGCGGGGCGGCTGAAGGCACCTGCCTCCCCGTACGTGGGGAGGGGAGAAGCGAGGGCGGGCACGGGGGCCCGCCCCTACGTCATGCGGTCAGCGTCCGGCGTTTCGCGTCTTGGGTTTTGCGTCTCGCATCTTGTGTACGACGTACGACGCAGGACGCAGGCCCTACGACCCACGTCCTGCGTCCTGCCCTCGGCTATGGGCTATCTACGTCTCTCAGCGTTCAGCGCCAGGAGCAAAGAGGGGAGCCCCGCTTAGCGCGCCCCAGCGGGTAGCCCTCGAGCCCCCTACGCTGAAGAGGGAGCGGCCGTCCGGGCTGAAGCCGACCCAGTAGGTCTCCTCCGTGCTCAGGGTGCGCAGCTTGCGGCCGCTGGCGAGGTCCCACAGGTGGATGCCGTCTTCGCCCGCGCTGGCGAGGACCTGCTGGTCGGGGCTGATGGCGACGGCCCAGGCCTCGCCGGCGTGCTCGAGCGTTCGCAGCAAGGCCCCGGTGGCGACCTCCCACACCCGCACGGTGCCGTCGTCGGCGGCGCCGGCGAGCAGCTTCCCGTCGGGGCTGAAGGCCAGGTCATAGACCGTGCCGCCCTGGCCGCTTTCGGCGTAGCGGCTGCCCGTGGACCACGCGCAGTGGGTCGAGGGGCACTCGCCGCGGGCGCGCTCCTCGCCGGCCTCGCCCACGCCCACCAGGCGCAGGAACTGCCCGCTCCGGCCGTCCCACAGCCGGACCGAGCCGTCCTCGCCGCCGCTGGCGATGAGGCTGCCGTCGGGGCTGAACCTGGCGATGTACACGTCGGCGGTGTGGCCGGTGAGGGCCGCGGCCGAGCTCCAGCGCTGGACGTTCCACAGCAGCAATTGCTCGCCCCGGCTCAGCAGCAGGGTGCGGCCGTCCGGGCTGAAGGCCTGCACGAGCGCGTCGCCGTAGGTTCCCCCGGCCTCCTTGCGCAAGCGCTTGCCGGAGGGGTACTCCCGCAGCTCGAAGCCATCCTCGGTGATGACCGCGAAGGCCTTGCCGTCGGGGGTGAAGGCGGGCCAGGCGGTCTCGAGGCCGAATTCGATGGTTCGGACCCCGCCGGGGGAGGGCTTGGAGCCGTCCCACGCCACCACGGCGGCGCCGTCGCTGAGCGCCAGGCGGCTGCCGTCGGGGGTGAGGCTGGCCCCGCGGAAGTCCGCCTCGGCGTAGAGGTGGCCCCGGGCCTCGAGGCCCCAGGCGGCCTTCGCGCTCGCAGGCACGCCCGCGGCCAGCTCGAGCGGGGCCTGCACGTTGCGGGTCTCGCCCGCGACCAGCGTGACGCCGAGCTTGCTGGGGGCGAAGAGCTCGAGGGCGGGCTCGAGCTCGACCTGGTGTTCGCCGGGGGGCAGGTCCCACAGCTCGAGCCGCCCGCTCAGGTCGGTGGTCCCCCGGAGGTCGCCGTCCACCCGCACGGGGGTGCTGGGGAGGGCGAAGCTCAGCGCCAGGCGGGCCTGGGTGGCCGGGGCCGCGGGGAGGCCGAAGACGGCGGCCTTGCCGGCGGCGCCCAGCACCCGCGCCCCGCCCAGGTCGTTGAAGGCCAGGCGGGTGCCGTCGGGGCTAAAAGCCACGTCCAGGCTCCGCGCGCCGGTCTTGAAGGTGCGCTCGGCCTTCCCCGTAGCCACCGACCACAGCGCGACGTTGTAGTTCCCGGCGGTCGCCAGCAGGCGGCCGTCGGGGCTGAGGCCGATGGAGCTGATCCCGTTCTGCGGGGTGAGGACCGCCAGCCGGCGGCCGGATAGCGTATCCCAGACCGCGGCGGAGGTTTCCGAGGCTGCGGCCAGGGTCCGGCCGTCGCGGCTCCACAGGAGCTGGAAGGGCTCGGCGAACTCGAAGGCGCGCAGCAGCCGGCCGTTCTCGAGGTCGTAGACCCAGGTCGTGCGGAGGCCCCCGACGGCCAGGCGCCGACCGTCGGGGCTAAAGCCCACGGCCACGACGGGGGAAGACGTGAACTCGTCGGGGAAGTCGGTGGCGCGGGCCGCGGGGCGCAGGTCGGGCAGGGTCCACAGCCGCAGGCTCTCGCCGTCGGCCGTCGCCAGGGTCGTGCCGTCGGGGCTTATGGAGAAGAAGGAGTACTGGCCCTCGAGCTGCCCCAGCGCTTTGGCGGTGCTGAGGTCCCACACGCGCAGGATGCCCTCCCCGCCGGAGAGGCTGACCAGCCGGCGGCCGTCCGGCGTGAATTGCAGCCAGTTGGCCCTCCTTTGATGCCCGCGTAGCGCGGCCAGCAACTTGCCGCTGGCGTTGTCGTAGACCAGGACGGGGCCGGCGGGGGTGCCTACAGCCACCCTCGAGCCGTCGGCGTTGAGGGCGAGGGAGGACACGACGGCAGGGTGCCCCGGCAGGCTGTGAAGCACCTGGCCCCTTTTCAGGTCATAGAGCTGGATGGCAGCCGGCAGGCTCGCCAGCAAACGGCCGTTGCCCGCGAAGGCCAGGGCGTTCCAGCCGGGGTAGTACTCGGGGCTCAGCACCCGCAGGCGTTGCCCGCTCTTGGCCGACCACAGCTTCAGGCCCGTGCTCCCGCCCGAGACCATCTGCTGCCCGTCCGGGCTGAAGGCGACCTCCCAGGTGCCCCCGCCGTCGCTGGCGATCTGGCGCAGCAGCTTGCCCTCGGTCACCGACCACAGCCGCAGGCTCCCGCCGAAGTCGCCGCTGGCGAGGGTCTTGCCGTCGGGGCTGAAGGCCACGGACGTGACCTCCTGCGGGGGGCGGAGGGTCTTGAGGGCCTTGCCGTCCTTGGCGCTCCACAGGCGCACGGTCTTGTCGCTCGAGCCCGTCGCCAGCAGCCGGCCGTCGGCCGACCAGTCCAGGCTGTACACCGCGCCCGTGTGCCCGCTCAACAGCCGCAGTTGCTGGCCGGTGCGGGGGTCGAACACGCGCACGGCGCCCCGGTTGGTGGCTACGGCCAGGCCGCGGCCGTCGGGGGCGAAGGCCAGGTCGTAGACCGTCTCGGCCTGGGGGGCGAGGCGGCGCAGCTCGCGGCCGCTCGAGGCCTCCCACAGCCGCAGGTCGCCGGTGCGGGTGCCGGCCGCCAGGGTGCGCCCGTCCGGGCTGAAGGCGACGCTCAGCACCGCGCCCACGCCGGCGGGCGCGCGGAAGGTTCGCACCGACTGGCCGCTGCGGAGGTCGCGCAGGATCACCGCCCCGTCGTTACCGCCCGAGGCCGCCCAGCGCCCGTCGCGGCTCACCGCCAGCGCCCCGGCGGGCTCGGTGACGCCCTCGAGGCGGCGCAGCTCGAGCAGGTTCCCCAAACTGCCGGTCTGGGCTATGGCGACGAGATTCAGCGATAGAAAACTCCATAAGAGAATGCCCTTGAACTTCATGTAGCCCCTTTCTTCAGGCCGTGGAGCCAACGCGGTGCCCGGCCCCCTAGCCAAGTTCATACTCTATTCAAAAACAGGTAACAG
This sequence comes from Calidithermus terrae, assembly GCF_003574345.1. Lineage (NCBI taxonomy): Bacteria > Thermotogati > Deinococcota > Deinococci > Thermales > Thermaceae > Calidithermus > Calidithermus terrae. Next base: position 2,934 of record NZ_QXDL01000160.1, on the reverse strand, counting down.
ACCAAGGGCCCACTGCCCGAGGCCGGCGGGCCCTCCCGCCGCGGGTAGCTCGAAAAAGCCGATTGTGCATGGAGTAGATAGCCCTTAGACTGCAGGCCTAGGGAGGATTGGAATGCTTTCAGAAACACTGGTGAGCGACGTGCTCCGCCGGGCCCGTCTGGGCGGGGCCGATTTCGCCGAGCTGTACGTGGAGCGCTGGAAGCGCCGCAACCTGCGGATGCTTTCGGGCGAGGTCAAGGAGGCCACCAGCGGCCTCGAGTACGGCGCGGGGCTGCGGCTGTTCTACGGCACCGAGGTGGTGTACGCCTACACCAACGACCTCTCGCCCGAGAGCCTGCTCGAGGTCACCGAGACCCTGGTCAAGCTCAAGGGGCAGGCCGGGCAGGTGGACGCGCGGGGCGAGGGCGGCCTGGACTTCCGCAAACAGGCCGCGCGGGGCCTGCACGCCCCCGAGGTGCCGCTGTCGGCCCGCGACCGGCGCTACCGCGTCGAGCGGCTGCTCGAGGCCGAGGCCGCCGCGCGGGTGGCCCCCGAGGTCAAGCAGGTGCAGACGCAGTTGCTCGAGTGGGACCAGGAGGTGCTGGTCGCGACCTCCGAGGGCAAGTGGGTCGAGGACCGCCGCGTGCGCACCCGCTACGTGGTCACCGCCATCGCCCAGGACGAGGCCGGCATGCAGACCGGCACCTTCGGGCCGGGGCTGAGCGTGGGCCTGGAGCTCTTCGACCGCTACCCGCCCGGCGAGATCGGCCGTAAGGCCGGGGAGCAGGCCATGACCAACCTGCGGGCCAAGCCCGCCCCGGCGGGCACCATGCCGGTGGTCATCGGCAACGCCTTCGGCGGGGTGATCTTCCACGAGGCGCTGGGGCACCTGCTGGAGACCACCTCCGTCGCCAAGAAGGCCAGCGTCCTCTCCGACAAGCTGGGCGAAAAAGTGGCCTCCGGCTGCGTCACCTACATCGACGACGGCACCACCCCCCACGGCTGGGGCTCCTCCGAGTTCGACGACGAGGGCATGGAGACCGCGCGCACCGTGCTCATCGAGAACGGCGTGCTCAAGAGCTACATGGTGGACAAGCTGGGCGCGATCAAGACCGGCTACGCCCCCACCGGCTCCGGGCGCCGCCAGGACTACACCTACGCCCCCACCAGCCGCATGCGCAACACCTTCATCGCCCCCGGCGACACCCCCGTCGAGAAGCTCTTCGAGGGGATCGAGTACGGCCTCTACGCCAAGGACATGGGCGGCGGCCAGGTCAGGCCGGGCAGCGGGGAGTACAACTTCGGGGTCAAGGAGGCCTACATCATCCGCAACGGGCGCATCGAGGAGCCGGTGCGCGGGGCCATGCTGGTGGGCAAGGGCCCCGACAGCATCGCCAAGATCGTGGCGGTCTCGAGCGACCTCGAGACCTCGCCCGGCATGTGCGGCAGCCTCTCGGGGAGCATCCCGACCGAGGTGGGCCAGCCCCACCTGCTGATTTCCGAGATCGTGGTGGGAGGGCAGGCATGAGCTTCGAAGAGGCCAAGGACTACCTGTTGAAAAAAGCCCGTGCGATGGGCATCGAAGCCGAGGTGCTGGCGACCGAGTCCCGCGAGCTGAGCCTCAGCGCCTTCGGGGGGCGGCTCGAGGAGATCACCCAGGCCACCCAGGGCGGCATCGGGGTGCGGGTGGTGGTGGAGGGCAAGGTGGGCTACGCCTACACCGAGGAGCGGACCCCCGAGGCCCTGGACTGGGTGATGCAGGAGGCCCACGAAAACGCCCTGCTGCAGAGCAGCGGCGGGGGCTTCATCCCGGCGGGCTCGGCGCTGGGCCGCCACGACCTGCTGGGCGAAGGGCTCTCGGCCCCGCTCGAGCACAAGCAGGCCGCTGCGCTCACCGTGGAGGCCACCCTGCGCCAGGACGCGCGGGTCAAGCAGGTGCCGCGCACGTCCTACCAGGAGCAGGAGACCCAGGTGGTGCTGGGCTCGACCCAGGGGGCCAGCGGGGGTTACCGCACCGGGGTGAGCGTGGTGATGGGCATGGCTATCCTCAGCGACGGCGGCGCGCCCAAGCAGAGCTGGAACGTGGACTTTAGCCGCGAGTTCCACGCCCTCGAGCCCGGCAAGACCGCCCTCGACCTCATCCACGACACGGCCCGCCTGCTCGGCGCCCGGCCGCTCAAGACCGGCAAGTACCGCGCCTACTTCGAGCCCAAGGCCTTCGCGCAGCTGCTGGGCGTGATCAGCTTCATGTTCTCGGCCAAGAACGTGCTCGAGGGCAAGAGCCTGCTGGCGGGGAAGGTAGGGGAGAGGGTGGCCTCCGAGCTCGTGACCGTCGTGGACGACCCCACCCTGCCCGGCGGCATCGCCTCGCGCCCCTTCGACGCCGAGGGCACCCCTTCCCGCCGCCTGACCCTCATCGAGCGGGGCGTGCTCAAGAGCTTCGCCCACAACTCCGAGACCGCCCGCCGGATGGGCGTGGAGCCCACCGGCAACGCCCAGCGCGGCTACAAGGGCGTGCTGGGGGTGGGCCACTCCAACCTCTTCCTCGAGCCCGGCTCCGGGGTCAGGCTGCAGGAGGGCGTAATCGTCACCGAGATGATGGGCCTGCACGCCGGGGCCAACCCCATCTCCGGCGACTTCAGCCTGCAAGCCCTGGGCCTCAAGGTCGAGGGCGGCGAGGTGGCCTACGCGGTGGAGAATTTCACCGTGGCCGGCAACCTGCTCTCGCTGCTGCAAAGCATCAGCGCGGTGGGGGAGGGGCTCGAGTGGGAGTACTGGGGCATGGCCCTGGGTGCGCCGATGGTCGAGGTCGCGGAGCTGTCGTTCGCGGGGGCGTGAGGGGGCGATAGCCCGTGGGCGGAGGCCGGGCGCGGGTCGTACGTCGTACGTCTTACGCCGAACGCAAGATGCGAAACGCGAGACGCCTTGTCACCCCCCTTAGCAAGGGGGGTCGGG
>NZ_QXDL01000016.1:0-34823 GCF_003574345.1 Calidithermus terrae | reverse complement strand
GCGTCACGGTCGGCCCCTACGCCACCGAGGAGCAGGCCCGCGGCGTGGCCCGGGGCTTCGCGGGGGCCCAGGTGTACCGGGGGGCGCGCCCCGCGGCGCAGCCTGCCCAGCCCGCCCCCCAGGCCCAACCTTCCGCCGCACCCCGCTACGTGCAGGTGGGCGCCTTCAAGACCCAGGCCTCGGCCGACGCCCTGCTCGAGAAACTGCGCTCGGAGGGCCTGCCGGTGGTGCTGGTCAAGGACGGCAGCCTGCTCAAGGTGCGCGTCGGCCCGCTGGGCGAGGGCCGCGAGGAGGTCGTCGCCCGCCTCAAGGCCCTGGGATTGCCGACCCTGGCCGTCCCCTAGCCGCGGCCTATGATGGGCTCGAGGATTCCTACCCGGCTCGCGGGCCTTGTGCCCGGGGGCACATGAAGATGGAGGTACTGGAATGGCGAAAGTGCCCAGTGCAGCGATCTCTCGTCTGGTGACCTACTTGCGCATCCTCGAAGACCTCGAGGCCCGGGGCGTCAACCGCACCTCGAGCGAGCAGCTCTCCGAAGAAGCCCAGGTCACCGCCTTCCAGGTGCGCAAGGACCTCTCCTACTTCGGCAGTTACGGCACCCGCGGCGTGGGCTACACCGTCCCGGTGCTGCGCCGCGAGCTCCAGCAGATCCTGGGCCTCAACCGCCGCTGGGGCCTGTGCATCGTGGGCATGGGCCGCTTAGGCCAGGCCCTCGCCGACTACCCCGGCTTCGACGAGCACTTCGACCTGCGCGGCTTCTTCGACATCGACCCCGCCAAGCACGGCCTGAGCTTCCGCGGGGTCGCGGTCGAGGCGCTGGAGCACCTCCCCCGGGCCGTCGCCGAGCGGAGGATTGAGGTTGGATTAATAGCCGTCCCGGCGGATTCAGCCCAAAGCGTGGCGGACCGGATGATAGACTCTGGCCTGAGGGGCATCCTTAACTTCGCGCCCGTCGTCCTCGAGGTGCCCAAGGAAGTGGCGGTGGAGAACGTGGACTTTTTAGCCGGTCTGAGCCGCCTGAGTTTCTTTATCCTGAACCCGCGCTTGAGGGAGGAGATGATCGGATGAAAACAATCGCAGCTATGCTCCTCGGAGCCACGATGCTTCTGGTATCGGGCTGTAACAATTACGGAGGGATCAACGTCCTCGTGCCCCGGGTGGTCGTGGGCGCGAGCGACTTCCAGTACGACGGGGTCGCCCTGAGCGGGACGCTGTCGTTCTACAGCAAAGCGGGCTCCCCCTCGAGCGTCGTCAGCTACGTCATCGAGTTCAGCAACGGACAGACCGTCGAGCTCACCACCCCCCGGCTGTTCCCCGGCTGCGCGGTCGACGTGACCAACGACTTCGAGCGCGAGAACAAGCTCTGCCGCAAGGTGGACACCAAGAAGGACTACGGCCTGCACAACGCCATCCTGGTGGACGGGCTCGAGACCGACGTGAACATCGCGATCAGCGCGCCGGGGATCACTTCGGCCGTCCTCAGGAGCATCGAGGCCTACGGCGACAACGGCAGCAACTGGGGCGGCGAGCTCAACCTGGTGTTGTTCAAGGCCAACTGAGCCTTACTGCCACAATTCGCATTCGCGTCGAGGCCGGTAGCATATACTGGCCTCGATGAGCGTGAAGCCCTTCACCACCTCCCTCGAGCTCCCCCTCGAGGCCTTCGAAGAGCGCCTGCGGGAGGTCATCCGCTCGGACGTGGAGTTCATCCGGCTGATCGAGGAGGACCTGGTGACGGCGGGCGGCAAGCGGGTGCGGCCGCAGTTGGTGTTCCTGGCTAGCGGCGCGCTCGGCGGCGCCCCCCACGCCCTAGACATGGCCTTAGTGGTCGAGCTGCTCCACTCGGCCACGCTCCTGCACGACGACCTGGTGGACGACGCCGAGACCCGGCGGGGCCAGGTGGCCGCGTTCCGCAAGTACGGCAACGCGGTCTCGGTGCTCTCCGGCGACTACCTCTTGGCCCGGCTGATGCACCTGCTGGCCGAGATGGGCCGGATGGAGCTGGTGGCGATGGTGGCCCAGACCGCCCGCGAGCTCTCCGAGGGGGAGGTCTTGCAGTTCCAGGTGGCGGCGCTGGCGGATTACTCCCTCGAGGCCTACGAGCGCATCATCACCGGCAAGACCGGCTCGGTGACGCGGCTGTGCTGCGAGGGCCCGGCGGTGCTGGCGGGCGTCCCGGCTGCGCAGCGCGAGGCGCTGGCGCAATTCGGGCTGCTCTACGGGCAGGCCTTCCAGATGCGCGACGACTACCTCGACCTCATGGGCTCGGTGGAGGTGCTGGGCAAGCCGGTGGGCGGGGACGTGCGCGAGGGCAAGCTGACCCGCGTGACCCTGCGGCTGCTCGAGGAGTTCCCCCAGGAGGCCGGCGAGATCCTGCGGCGCAAGGGGGAGGGATTCGGCGACCTCGAGCGCCTGCGCAGCCTGGCGGTGCAGGCGGGCATCGACCGGGAGGTCGTGCAGGCCATCCAAGCCCGCGTCGAGGCGGCCGTGGAGCACCTGCAGGCCCTGCCCCCCAGCCCTTACCGCGACGCGCTCGAGGCGCTGGCCCGTAAGGAATCGTCGCGCCTTAGCTGAGTAGAGGGTCGATAGTCGATAGCTGATGGTCGATGGTCGATAGCTGATAGCTAATAGCTAATAGCTAAAAAAGCGTGTGGCCTGTGGGGGAAAGCACCCCACCCCGGACCTCCCCGCGGTCGAGGGTCCAGAGCCGAGGCGTCTTGCGTTTTGCCTTTAGCGTTTAGCGTTGGGCGTTCGACGTAGGACGTAGGACATATCCCGCAATGCATAAACAGGCTGTATCCTATACAGGGCAAGAAGAGCCAACGGAGCAGCTATGCGAAGTGAACCGCTTTCGTACCTCTCGAGCGAGAACAACGGCCCCTGGGAGATCTACCTCGAACAAGTCGAGCGCGTGACGCCCTATCTGGGCAAGCTGGCCTACTGGGTCGAAGACCTCAAGCGGCCCAAGCGCATCCTGGTGGTGGACATCCCCATACGCATGGACGACGGTTCGGTGGCCCACTTCGAGGGCTACCGGGTGCACCACAACACCTTCCGCGGGCCGGCCAAGGGCGGGGTGCGCTACCACCCCGACGTGACCCTCTCCGAGGTCATGGCCCTGGCCGCCTGGATGACCATCAAGAACGCCGCGGTGGGCGTGCCCTACGGCGGCGGTAAGGGCGGCATCCGCGTCGATCCGCGCAAGCTCTCGACGGGCGAGATCGAGCGCCTCACCCGGCGCTACACCTCCGAGATCGGCGTGCTGATCGGCCCCCACAAGGACATCCCCGCCCCCGACGTCGGCACCGGCGAGCGCGAGATGGGCTGGATGATGGACACCTACTCCATGAACATCGGCCACACCACGCCCGGCGTGGTGACCGGCAAGCCCATCCAGGTGGGCGGCTCGCTGGGCCGCCGTGACGCCACCGGGCGCGGCGTGTTCGTGGCGGCGGCGGTCGCGGCGCAAAAGCTGGGGATGGACCTCGAGGGCGCCCGCGTCGCCATCCAGGGCTTCGGCAACGTGGGCAACGCCGCCGCGCGCATCTTCCACGACCACAAGGCCCGCGTCGTGGCGGTCTCCGACGTGACCGGCGCCGTCTACAACGAGGCCGGGATCGACCCCTACGACCTCACCCAGCACGTGCAGGCCACCGGCGGGGTGCGCGGCTACCCCAAGGCCGAGCCCATCCCGGCCATGGACGTGCTCACCGTGCCCTGCGAGTTCCTGGTCCCCGCAGCGCTGGAGAAGCAGATCACCGAAGCCAACGCCTGGAAGGTGCAGTGCAAGGTGGTCGTGGAGGGCGCCAACGGCCCCACCACCCCCGCCGCCGACGACATCCTGGCCGAGCGCGGCATCCTGGTGGTGCCCGACGTCGTCGCCAACGCGGGCGGCGTGACGGTGAGCTACTTCGAGTGGGTCCAGGACTTCAACAGCTACTTCTGGACCGAGGCCGAGATCAACCAGCGCCTCGAGCAGATCATGCGCAACGCCCTCGAGGCGGTGTGGCAGGTGCACGAGGAGCGCAAGGTGAGCCTGCGCACCGCGACCTACATCGTCGCCGCGACCCGCGTGCTCGAGGCCCGCGCCCTGCTGGGCCTGTACCCCTAAAGCGGCCCGGCGGGTTGGGGGGTCAGGGTCGGGGGTTTCCCTCGCCCTGGCCCCCGTGTCTTGGCGTATCCTGGGGGTGTGCTGATCTCCGACACCTGGCCCCGCTCCGGGCGGGTGACCCTCAAACCCTTCACCGAAGGCCTGACCGAGGAGGAGTGGCGGCGTTTTTACGAGTGCTTCCGCGACCCCGAGATCGCCGAGTGGAACGGCAGCCGCCCCCTGCGCATGCCCATCTGGCTCTTCAAGCGCGTGGTGATGGGCGAGGTGGCCCGGGGCGACCGGCTGGGCTTCGGCATCCTCGACGAGGGCGGGGAGTGGCTGGGCACGGTCGAGCTCTACGACCTCAGCCGCACCGACGCCACCTTGGGCATCCTCATCGGGGCCAAGGACCGCTGGGGCCAGGGCTACGGCACCGACGCGGTGCGCGCGGTGCTGCGCTACGCCTTCGAGCGCATGAACCTCCAGCGCGTGAGGCTCAAGACCTTCAAGCACAACCTGCGCGCCCAGAAGGCCTTCCAGAAGGCCGGCTTCCGCGTGGTCTCGGTGGTCCCCGCCCCCACCCCCCGCCCCTCGATCTCGCTGGGCCCTTCCCGCCCCAAGGCCGAAGAGCGGCGCCTCGAGGACGTGCACATGGAGGTCACCCGGGAGGAGTGGCAGAGCCTGGGGTGAGGGAGGGCCGAGGGCTGAACGCTGAAAAATGCCGATGGCCGATGGCCGAGGGTCGATCGCCAAAGGCTCGTGGCCTGTAGCTGGTGGCTCGAGGGAACCCCTCCCCGCGGGCAGGGAAGGAATATCCCCCCTAGCCCCCCTTGTTAAGGGGGGTAAAGAAGGGGCGTTTAGCGTTTTGCGTATTGCGTGCGACGTACGACGTACGACGCACAACCCGCGCCCGGCGTTCAGCTATCGACCCTCGACCATCGACGTATATTTAGCCCATGTTCGTGCTCGTGCAAGAAGGGGTCGAAGCCCGCTACCTCGAGGGCCTCCCGGCGGAGGTGGTGGTTTTGCCCAAGCAGGGGCCGCTGCCCGCGGAGGCGGCGCAGGCCGAGTTCGCGGTGGCGCCCTACGGGTCGGCCCGGAGGTTTTTCGAGGAGATCCCCAACCTCAAGGCCTTGAAGGTGGTGCAGACGCTCACGGCGGGGGTGGACTGGATCTTGCCCAGGCTGCCGCCGCACCTCACCCTCTGCGACGGGGCGGGGATCCACGACGTGCCGGTGTCGGAGTGGGTCGTGGGGGCCATTCTGGGCGCCATCAAGCGCTTCCCCGAGTTCCGCGACGCGCAGCGCGAGCAGCGCTGGGCCTACCAGTGGGTGGGCGACCTCGAGGGCTCGACGGTGCTCTTCCTGGGCTACGGCTCCATCGCCCGGGCCGCCGAGAAGCGGCTCGAGCCCTTCGGGGTACAGTTCATCCGGGTGGCGCGCACCGCGCGGGAGGGCGTCTACGGCTTCTCCGAGCTGCCCGGCTGGCTCCCCCGAGCCGACGTCGTGGTCAACTTGCTGCCCCTCACCCCCCAGACCGAGCGGCTGTGCGGCGCCGAGTTCTTCGCCCGCATGAAGCCCGGCGCCCTCTTCGTCAACGCGGGGCGGGGCAAGACCGTGGACCAGGAAGCCCTCGTCGAAGCGCTCAAGTCCCGGCGGCTGCGCTTCGTCTCCGACGTGACCGACCCCGAGCCGCTGCCCGAGGGGCACCCGCTGTGGTCGCTGCCGGAGGTCTTCTTCACGCCGCACATGGCGGGCTCGACCCACAAGCTCTTCGAGCGCGGCTTCCGCCTGGTGCGCGAGCAGCTCGAGCGCTACCGGCGGGGCGAGCCGCTGCTCAACGTGGTGACGCCGGAGAAGGGCTACTGATGGAGGACGAGCGCCACCGGGCGATGCTCGAGCACTTCGGGCGCCTGCCCGCCACCCGCCGCTTCCACGCCGCCGCCGTCGTGCTCGAGCTGCTGCAAAGCCTCGAGCTGCCCCCCTCGCCCCGCGTCCTCGACCTGGGCTGCGGCAACGGCCTGGGAACCTTCGACGTCGCGCGGGCCTTCCCCCACGCGCGGGTGCTGGGCCTCGACCCCTCGCCCGGCCAGATCGAGGCCGCGCGGGCGAACCTGCGCGACCTTCCCCTGACCAACGTGGAGTTATCCACAGGGTATGTGGATAACCTTGTGGATAACTTCGACCTGGTGGTCCTGCTCCAGGTTATCCAGTTCTTCGAGAACCCCGTCCAGGAGCTGCGAAAACTGCGCTCGAGGGTGGCGGAGGGCGGCTTTTTGCTGTTGTCCACAGGCGTCTTGCCCGAGGGCTCGCCGGGGAGGGAATTCGCCCGGGGCCTGCTCGAGCGCTTCATCCCCCACACCCGCCACTGGTTCAGCGAGTCCGAACTGCGCGGGGTGCTGGGGGCGGCCGGGTTCCGCGTCGAGCGCGTGCGCCCCGACCCCTGGCGGCTGCGCGAGGTCAACGCCGAGCGCCAGGCGATCCTGGCCGAGGAACTGCGGCGTTGGGGCTTCGGCCTCGAGGCCGTGGAGCCCTGGATGAAGGCCGTGTACGTGCTGGCCCGGGCCGCTTAGGCGGGGGGGCTGCCCACCCCCAGCGCGGAGAGGGCCTCGAGCACCGCCTTGGCGCTGCGCTTGTCCATGCCCGGGATTTTGGAGAGCTCCTCAGGCGTCGTGGCGCGCAGCTCCTCGAGGGTGGAGAAGTGGTGCAGCAGGGCCATCTTGCGGCTGGGGCCGATGCCGGGGATGTCGTCGAAGACGCTCTTGAGGGCCTTGTCGGTGCGGAGCTTGCGGTTGAACTGCAGGCCGTTGTTGTGGGTCTCGTCGCGCTGGTAGATGAGCAGTTGCAGCGCGGGGTGGGTGAGGGGGAGCTCGATGGTCTTGCCGTCGGGGAGCACCAGGGTCTCCTCGCGCTTGGCGAGGCCCACCAGGGGGATGTCGATCCCGGCCTTCTCGAGCGCCTTCTTCGCCGCCCGCACCTGCCCTAAGCCGCCGTCGATGAGCAGCAGGTCGGGCAGGGGCATGCTCTCGGCCAGCGAGCCGGTGAAGCGGCGGTAGACGGTCTGCTCCATCGAGTAGAAGTCGTCGGCGGCGCCCTTGAGGCCCTTGATCTTCATGCGGCGGTACTCCCCCTTCTTGGGCCTCCCCCCCTCGAACACCGTGATCGAGCCCACCACCGCCTCGCCCATCAGGTTGGAGATGTCGTAGCCCTCGACGCGGTAGGGGCGGCGCGAGAGGCCCAGCACCTCGGCCAGGGCCTTGAGGCCGGGGTGGTCGCCCTTGCGCTCCATGAGCTTGAGCTCGGACTCGAGCGCGGTCTGGGCGTTGCGCTGGGCGAGCTCGACGAGGCGGGTCTTGTCGCCGCGCTGCGGCACCCGCACCTCGACCCGGCGGCCCTTGGAGCTCAGGAACTCGGAGAGGGCGTTTTGGTCGTCCACGGCGAAGGGCAGCAGCACCAGGGGCGGGAGGGGGGTGGCCTCGAGGTAGTAGTCGCGCAGGAAGGCCGAGAGCAGTTCCTCGTTGCTGTCCTCCTTGACCCCCTCCGCGAAGCGGCTGGTGCGGCCGAGGATCTGGCCGCCGCGCATCTGGTAGAGCTGGATCGCCACGTAGTCGGCGGCGCGGGCGAAGCCCAGGAAGTCGAGGTCGCCCAGCTCCACGTCGTAAGCCTGCTGGGTGGTGCCGAAGAAGGCCTGCACCGCCTTGATCTGGTCGCGGATCTCGGCGGCGCGCTCGAAGTCCTGGTTCAGGGCGGCCTGGCGCATCTGGGCCTCGAGGCTGGCGAAGAGCTCGTCCACCTTGCCGTCGAGCAGGTTTTCCACCTGCTCGACCGCGGCGGCGTAGGCTTCGGGGTCGGCCCGGTCCACGCAAGGGGCCAGGCAGCGGCCCATCGAGGCGTTGAGGCAGGGGTAGCGGCGCTTCTTCATGGGGAAGCCGCTGTTCTTGCGCAGGGGGAAGAAGCGGTCCACCAGCCGCTTGATGCGGCGCACCGCGCCGCCGTCGGGGAAGGGGCCCCAGTAGCGGGCGCCGTCGGGCAGGACGCGGCGCACGATCATGAGCATGGGGAAGGGCTCGTGGGTGAGCTTGAGGAAGGGGTAGTGCTTGTCGTCCTTCATCAGGACGTTGTACTTGGGGCGGTGCTGCTTGATGAGGTTGGCCTCCAGCAGCAGCGCCTCCACCTCGTCGCGCACGACGATGAACTCGAGGCGGCTGGCCTCCCGGCTGATCCGCAGCGACTTGCCCTCGGCGTGGAAATAGCTCGTCACGCGGGCCTTGAGGCTTTTGGCCTTGCCCACGTAGATGATGGTTTCCCCCTGCTTCCAGAGGTAGACCCCGGGCTTTTCCGGCAGGGGCGGCAGGTCGGCGAGCTGCATCCAGGCTACTCTAGCGCAGGTACGTTCTCGGCGTAGTGAGCCCAATCCCCTAAGCGAGTTGTTTGCCGTGGGGGGGGGTTCTGATGGGGCTGGTTCGCGGGACGAGCGCCCTTCCGCGGGGAAGTGGGGCTGTAGTCGGCCTGCGGGGCCGGGCACAACCCCAGTGGACGATTAACCCCGATGGGGCGTCTTGCGTTTAGCGTATTGCGTACGACGTAGGACGTACGACGTACGACGTACACCCCACGCATCAGCGCAAATTCCTCACCCCCGGCACCAACAGCCCGGTCCCCGCCAGCAAAACGACTGCCCCGCCGCAGATCAGGAGGCTAGGGGTCACCCCCAGGTGGGTGGCGAGCCAGCCGACGGCCAGGAAACCCAGCGGGAGCAGGGCGAAGGAGCCGAGCATGTCCACGCTGTAGACGCGGCCCAGGGCCTCGAGCGGCACCAGTTCCTGCACGGTGCTCTCCCAGATCACCCCGAAGACCACGAGGCTGCCGCCCATGAGCATCGCCAGGGCCACGGCGACGGCGGGGTGGGGGGCGAGGGCGAGGCCCAGGAGGGCTAAGCCGCTGGCGGCGACCCCGGCGTAGGCGGCCAGGCCGCGGCGCGTCACCTTGCCCAGCCGCCCCAGCAGCAGGGCGCTGAGCAGCGAGCCGGCGGCGACGCTCGAGAACAGCCAGCCCAGCGCCTGGGGGTTGCCCAGTCGCTCCTTGACCAGCAGCGGGAACAGCACCGAGGTGGCCCCGGCGAAGAACACGTTGACGAAGGCGAAGATCAGGATGGTCACCCACAGCCACTGCGAGCGGGCGATCAGGCGGAAGCCCTCGCCGAGGTCCTGCCAATGGCGGGTCCTGCCCGGCGTGGGGGTGGCGGGGCGGGGCCGGACCCGCATCAGCAGCAGGCAGGCCACGCCGGCCAGGAAGGTCAGGGCGTCGAAGCCCAGGGCCAGCGCCAGGCCGCCGAAGCCGACCAGGAGGCCGCCCAGCGCGGGGCCGGCGATGCCGGCGAACTCGCCCGCGAAGGAGCGCAGGGCGTTGGCGGGCACCAGCAGGGGCTTAGGGACGATCTCGGGCACGATGCTGGCGGTGGCGGGCATGAAGAAGGCGCTGCACAGGCCGAAGAGGAGGTACATGGCGTAGAGGTGGGCCAGGGTGAGGCCGCCGCCGAGCAGCAGGGCCACCACGCCCGCCACCAGCGCCCCGCGGACCAGGTCGGTGACCACCAGGACGTTGCGGCGGGGGATGCGGTCCACCAGCACCCCTCCCAGCAGCAGCAACAGCACCTGGCCCGCGCTGTAGAGGGCGGAGAGCTGCCCCAGTTGGGCGGCCGAGCCGCCGAGCTCGAGCACCAGGAAGGGCAGGGCCACCGCCGCCACGCGGTCGCCCAGCAGGGAGACGGTCTGGCCCAGCCAGAACAGCCGGAAAGGGCGCTCGCGCAGGGGCTCGAGCAGTTGGTCACCGAAGACGCGGCGCAGGATCATCTTGGCCTCATGCTGGGGGTATGCTGCTTGATATGGAAGCCGGCGAATCAAGCAGCGTCCACGTGGTGCGGGACCCCGAGGCCGCCCGGGTGCTCACCGACGCGGCCCAGCTGCGCTACTTCGCGCCCTTCCTGGCCCGCGACCGCACCGTCGCCCAGGTGGCCGAGGAGACCGGCAGCAAGCTCAACACCGCTTACGTGCGGGCCCGGCGCTACCTCGAGCTCGGCCTCCTGCGGGTGGTGCGCGAGGAGCGGCGGGCCGGGCGGGCCGTCAAGGTCTACCGCTCGGTGGCCGACGTGCTCTACGTGCCGCTGGCCGGGCCGGTGGACCTCGAGAATTACCTGCGCTGGAACGGCTTCTGGGAGCGGGAGATCGTCAAGGGGCTGCTCTACGCGCACGGGGAGGGCTCGAGGCGCTGGGGCAGCCGGGTCTACCGCGACGCCGAGGGCGTGCTCACCGAGAGCCTGGCCCTGGGCCCGCACGAGAACTACGACGCCACCGCGCCGGGCGAGCCGGCCATGTTCAACCGCTTCCACGACTCGGTGTACCTCGACTACCCCGACGCCAAGGCCTTCCAGCGCGAGCTCGACGCCCTGATGCGCAAGTACGGCAGCCGGGGCGGGGCCCAGCGCTACATCCTGCGGCTCAACCTGGTGCCCGTGCCCGAGGACGCGGAGGTGATCCCCTGAGGCGGGCCGGCGACTTGGTAAACTGGTCACTATGAGCGCCCCTCACGACCATCACCACGACGAGATGCTGTACAAGTCCTGGCTCGAAGTCCTCGAGTGGATGCGGGAATACGCCGCCCAGAAAGGCGTGCTCTTCACCAAGGAGTCCGACTTCCCCGACTTCATCTACCGCATGGAGCGCCCCTACGAGCTGCCCACCACCGTCATGGCCGTCTCCCTCTCCGACGCGCGGGGCGAGCCCTTCTTCTTCGCCTCGGTCTCGCCGCGCCACGCCGAGCTCAAGCACCTCCAGTTCCGCGTGCCCGGCGGGCACATCCACTACCACGCCCACTGGGAGGAGGGGAAGGGGCTGGCGTTGGAGGGCAAGATCCCCCTCACCCGGGAAAAGCTCTTCGCCATGGCCGACCGGGCGATGGCCGCGCTCGCCAAGGCTTGAGGGCCTCCCGCGCCGAGAGACCGGGCCCGCCGTGGCCCGGTCTTTGCCTTGGGACAGATAACCCTCGAGTCTCGGGCGACAATAAAGCCAGGAAGCGGGGAGGCTCGAGCGCGTGGCTGCGGGCCGAGCCCGACGCTGAAAACCCCTCAGGATGGGAACGATGCTCGAACTCTTGCACGAAAACGCCTTGTTGCTGCTCTTCCTGGTCGCGGGCATCGGGTATCTGGTGGGGCAGGTGCGCGTCGGCAGCTTCAGCCTGGGGGTGGCGGCGGTGCTCTTCGTGGGGCTGGGCTTCGGGGCGCTCTCGCCCGAGCTCAAGCTGCCGGAGTTCGTCTACCTCTTCGGGCTGGTGCTCTTCGTCTACACCATCGCCCTGGCGAGCGGGCCGGGCTTTTTCGCGGCGCTGGGCAAGCGGGGCTGGCGCTACAACGCGCTGGTGCTGGGGGTGCTGGGCTTCGCGGCGCTGCTGGTGTTCGTGGCCGGGGGGCTGGCGGGCCTGAGCGCCCCGCTGCGGGCCGGGCTCTTCGCGGGTTCGCTCACCAACACGCCCGCGCTGGCGGCGGCGCTGGAAGCCCTCAAGGGCCGGGGCGCCGGCGAGGCCGCGCAGGCCCTGCCCGTCGCGGCCTACGCCGTGGCCTACCCGGTGGGCGTGATCGGGATGCTGTTGGCCTTCTACCTGGCCTGGAGCCTGTGGGGGCGCAAGGGGGCGGCCGAGGAGCCCGGGGCCCCCACCCTGGTCAACCGCACCCTCGAGGTCACCCAGCCCAAGGTGGTGGGCTGGACGGTGGAGCAACTGACCCGCGCCCACCAGTGGAACGTGGTCTTCGGCCGCATGCAGCGGGCGGGGGCCCAGCAGCTCGCCACCGCCCAGACCGAGCTGGCCCTGGGCGACCGGGTGGCGGTGGTCGGGGTGCCGCAGGAGGTGGAGCGGGTGGCGGCGGCGCTGGGCCGGGCGGTGCCCGAGCAGCTGGAGGAGAGCCGCCACGACCTCGACTTCCGCCGGGTCTTCGTCAGCAGCAAGGACGTGGCCGGGCGCACCCTGGCCGAGCTCGGCCTGCCCGAGCGCTTCGGGGTGGTCGTGACGCGGGTGCGGCGCGGCGAGGTGGAGTTCTTGCCCACCCGCCAGACCGTGCTCGAGCTCGGCGACCGGGTGCGGGTGGTGGGCCCTAAGGAGAGCATCCGCCGGGCCAGCCGTTTCCTGGGCGACTCCTACCGCGCCCTGGCCGAGGTGGACGTGGTGAGCTTCAGCCTGGGCATCGCCCTGGGCCTTTTGCTGGGCAGCCTGCCCATCCCGCTGCCCGGCGGGGGCACCTTCAAGCTGGGCTTCGCCGGGGGGCCGCTGGTGACGGGCCTGGTGCTGGGGGCGCTGGGCCGCACCGGGCCGGTGCTGTGGCAGATCCCCTTCAGCGCCAACCTCACCCTACGCCAACTGGGCCTGGTCCTGTTCCTGGCCGGGATCGGCACCCGCTCGGGCTACGCCTTCGGCCAGACCCTGCTCAGCGGGGAGGGCCTGCGGCTGTTCCTGGCGGGGGCGCTGATCACGCTGAGCGCCGCGCTGCTGACGCTGTGGGTGGGCCACCGCTGGCTACAGGTGCCCCTGCCGGTGCTGGGCGGGGTGCTGGCCGGGCTCCAGACCCAGCCGGCGGTGCTGGCCTTCGCGCTCGAGAAGACCGGCAGCGAGCAGCCCAACCTGGGCTACGCCACCGTGTACCCGCTGGCGATGCTGCTGAAGATCCTGCTGGTGCAACTGCTGCTGCTGGGCGGGTGAGGGGGTTAGGGCCGGGGCTACCAGAGCGCGAGCACCCGCGCCGGCCCGCCCGAGGCGTTCTTGTGCTTGGGGCCGCCCACCACCACCATCGCCCCGCTGGGCGGCACGCCGGCGAGGGAGGCGAGGTTCTCGAGGCCGTACTTTCCCGCCCCCAGCACCGTGACGTGGGTCTTGAAGTCCTTGGAGGCGCCGAAGTCGAGCGAGAGCGTGTCCACCCCGATGCCCACGATGTCCCGCTCCCTCACCAGCAGCTCGGCCGCCGCCGGGTTGAAGCCGGGGTAGTGCTGCACGTTGGCGCTGTCGAGGTTGACGAAGGCCTTGGGGTCGCCCACCTTCGCGTCCCAGCCCGAGTACATCGCCACGAAGGCCCCGGCCGGGATGCGCCCGTTGGCCCGCTCCCAGGCCAGGACGTCGTCGGGGGTCACCTCGGCGTCGGGGTTGGCGTCGGCCTTGGCCTTGATGTTGAGCACCACCAGCGGCGCGATCAGGCGGCTGGCGGGCAGCGTCTCGGCGGTGGGGGCCCCCTCGACGAAGTGGGCCGGGGCGTCCATGTGGGTGCCGGTGTGCTCGTCGAGGGTGAGGGTGTTCTTGTAGAAGCCGTTGTTCCTCACGGTGACCAGCAGGTCCATCTTCATCTGCGCCGCGCCGGGGAACACGGGGAAGTCGGGCGAGACCACGTGGGTCAGGTCGGCGACGTTGCTGAAGGCCTTGCCCTGCACCTGCGCCTGGGCCTTGCCCACGGCGGTCGCCACCGCCGCGGCCCCCAAAGCCATCCTGAACAGCTCCCTGCGCGAGAGCGCCTGCCCCACCAGCCCCATCACGTGCGGTGCACACATAAATGACCTCCGTGCGAATGGCTGAGGCGGAGTCATCCCGGCGAACGCGCGAAAACGCAGGGTGAGCCGAGTCTACGCCGGGGGCTCGAGCCCGCGCAAGGGCTCGAGCGCGGGGTGTTGAATGGGGCGGGTCGTACGTCGGGTGCGGGTCGTACGTCGTACGTCCTGCGTCGTACGCCAAACGCCAAACGCGAGACGCCTCGACCCTCGACGGCGGGGAGGCACGGCCCGCACGCTTTTTAGCCATCAGCTATGGGCTATCAGCTATCGACCATCGGCCATCGACTCATCATCCCTGCTTCGGCCGGATCAGGAACATCGCCCCGCTGATGAGCACGAAGGCGATGAGGGCTTGCAGCGGGATGGGGAAGCTGGGGATGTACTCGACCGAGCAGGGCACGATGCTGCTGCACACCGCCGAGGTGTCGAGCAGGCCGCGCTGCTCGAGCAGGTGGACCACGCTGATGCTGCCGCCTATGAGGCTCAGCGGCAGCACGTAGTGCTTCACCTTCAGGTCGCCGCGCCACAGCGCGGTGCCCAGGATGAACACCAGCGGGTACATGGCGATGCGCTGGTACCAGCACAGCGTGCAGGGCACGAACTTGCGCACCTCGGAGTAGTAGAGGCTGCCCAGCGTCGCCACGATGGCGACCAGCCAGGCCAGGGCCAGCAGGAGATAGCCCCAGTCCACGGCCGCGGCTTTGTTCTTCGCGGGTTCCATAGCTAGGCCCATTGTAGGGGGGGCCGTAGGGGCATTTGCCTAAGCAGGCCCGAGGCGCACGAAACGCCGCAACACCTCGCCCGGGAACTCCGCCTCGCTCCCGGCCATCCGCAGGAAGGGCATAGGGGCGATGCGCCCCAGCAGGCCCGTCCCGGCCCCGTTGCCCTGCCGGGCGGGCACCACCCCGGCCATCAGCCCCACGCCCCGGCAGGTCACGACGGCCCCCACCGCGTCGCCGTAGAGGTAGGCGAAGAAGGCGCTCGAGCCCTCCTTGCGCAGCAGCTTGCCCAGCGCCTGCGCGAAGGGGAAGCGCCACTCGGGGGCGCCGTAGGCCTCGGTGAGGACGCGCGACAGGCTCCAGGCCTCGCTCCAGGGCACCTGCTCGGTCCAGAAGGAGCGCTTGGAGGGCTGGGCCTGGCACAGCTCGAAGGTGGCGGAGGGGGAGAAGCCTGAAGCCGCCAGCTCCGGCAGCGCCGGGTCGTCTTCGGGCAGGGTGAAGGCCAGCGGAAGGCCGGCCCGGGCGAAGCGGGCCTCGAGCCCGCCCAGCGCGCCGGGGTCGAAGCCGAAGGCGGTGTTGGCGAGCAGCAGCGGGAAGTTGGGCTGGAGCAGGTAAGGCACGCCGGCCACCTCGCCCGGCTGGGCGGCGAGGGGCTGGAAGAGGTCGAAGAGGTCGCTCACCCCAGCAGCGCCTCGACGAACTCGCCCGCGTCGAAGGGCTGCAGGTCGTCGGCCTTCTCGCCCACCCCGATGAACTTGATGGGCACGCCCAGCTCGCGCACGATGGGCACCAGCACCCCGCCCTTGGCGGTGCCGTCGAGCTTGGTGACGATGACCCCGGTGAGGCCGGCGGTCTCGTTGAAGCGCTTGGCCTGCTCGAGGCCGTTCTGCCCGGTCACCGCGTCGAGCACCAGCCACACCTCGCCGGGCTCGCCGGGGTCGGCCTTGGCGATGGAGCGCTTGACCTTGGCGAGCTCCTCCATGAGGTTGTGCTTGGTGTGCAGCCGCCCGGCGGTGTCCACCATCAACAGGTCCACGCCGCGCGCCTTGCGGGCCGAGGCCGCGTCGAAGGCCAGGGCCGCGGGGTCGGAGCCCTCCTCGCCCTGGATCACCGGGATGCCTAGCCGCTCGCCCCACAGCCCGAGCTGCGCCCCGCCCGCCGCGCGGAAGGTGTCGCCCGCGCAGAACATCACGCTCTTGCCCTTCGAGCGGTAGTACTGCCCCAGCTTGGCGATGGTGGTGGTCTTGCCCACGCCGTTGACCCCCACCATCAGCACCACCTTCCCGGCCGGCTCCACGGTGGCCTTCCTGGCGTCGGGCTTGAAGCCCAGCTTGCGCAGCTTGGCCCGGCGGGCGTCGGGCTCGAGCTGCAGCACCAGCGCCTCCTTCATGGCCTCGCGCAGGTCGCGCTTGCCCGAAGCCCGCACCTCCTCGATCACTTCCTGCGTGGCCTCCACCCCCACGTCGGCGGCGATGAGGGCGTACTCGAGCTCCTCGAGCACCTCCTCGGGGTCGCCGCCCCAAGGGATGGCCTTGGTGATGTTCTCGCGGGTTTTTGTAAGCCCCTCGCGGAGGCGTTGCAGCCAGCTCATAGACTGCTTAAGTCTAAGCCATCAGGGAAGGGGCATTTGGGAGGTAGTGCTCTCCTGAGTTTCTATGTGCTACTTGAGAGCATTTCTCTAGTCAACTGTTCAAGTGCCAAACCCTCTTCAGTTGAGAGCTGATTCATAACCCTTTGGTTTGACGCCAATTCCCGCATAAAGTTTTGGAGAGCAACCCTCGAGTCTGGTGTGGCTGTTTTCACAGAGGCCTTCAAGGCATTACGTCCCTTCTCGCCAGCTAGTGCGATGCTACTGAAGAGGAGAGCTCCGTACATGGGTGCGTGTTCTGCTAAGTAAACTGCGGTTCTGGCTAGAACTGTGGATACTACATCAGTACCGTAATACTGGATGAATTTGACTATACCTTCCATGGCATCAACATCGGCACTGTCGTCAAGAATCTGCGCGAGCCGCACTAAGTCGTCAACAGACATGTTTTGCCCATATGTTTTGAAGAGTTCTTCATAAGCGCTCTTGTGGTGGTCGAAGTCTTTCTGGTTAAGAGCGAATTTGGTCTCATCAAGAGTTCTGATTAGCGACAGTTTGCTCATATTTGCTATCACTTTATCTGAAGGGGTAGTTCCTGCGGCATGTAATAGGCTTTGTGGACTAACATAGCCACGTTACCAGGCGTAACCCTGTGCTCGCTGCTTGAGGGCTCGTTCGGAGCCAGCTTGTGACTTTCTACCCGCGACGCGAAACAACTCCCCGCCCGCCCGCCTCGAGGCGGGCGGGGCCGATGCGGCCGCTAGTTGCGGAAGCTGCCGCCGCTGTAGGTGGCGCTGGAGCTCGAGGGCACCGTGTAGCTGCGGTCGCTGCCGGTCTCCCAGGTCACGCCGGCGCCGTTTTTCTTGATGAACTTGAAGGTCATGCCCTGGCTGTAGGGCAAATAGCGCAGGGTCACCGACCAGGTGCAGGTGCTGCCCGAGCAGTTGCTGGGGCTCATCCTGACGGCGCGGCCCGTGTCCCACTGCCCGAGCTCGCCGGTGCTGCCCGCCAGGTAGACGTTCTCGCCCCAGGCGGTGCTCGCGGTCACGGTGAAGGTGACGGCGCTGGCGCTGCTGCTCGAGCGCGGCCGGTAGATGCCCACGCCCCGAGCGGGCAGGTTGGCCTTGAAGGCCCCGTCGGTCAGGGTGATGGGGCTGGGGGCGCCCGCGCCCAGAAGGTCGGTGAGCACCGTGCCGTCGGGGAGGGCGCTGCGGTCGGTGCTGGAGATGGCGGTGTTGCTCTGCACGGGGATGCTCAGCAGGCCCGAGGGGGCCGCGCCGTTGTTGAGGGCGGTGATGACGCGGTTGCTGCTCGAGCCGCGGAAGTAGGCGTAGACGTTGGGGTTGCCCGAGCCGTTCTGCCGCCACATCTCGGCGTAGTAGCCCTGGTAGAGCGCGGCGTTGTTGTAGCGGATCGAGGCCAGCTTCTTGACGTGCTGGTAGGTGAGCTCGGGGTTGGGCAGGAAGCCGCTGCCGCCGGCGGTGCGCCCGGAGGTGGTCCAGGCCCAGGGGGGCATGTCGCGGCGGTTGTCGGGGTCGCTGCCGCCGTACATACCCAGCTCGTTGCCGTAGTAGACCTGGGGGATGCCGGGCAGGGTGAAGAGGGCGGCGAGCGCCAGGTGGTAGCGGCGGCGGATCTCGTCCTCGGGCACGCCGAAGCCGGGCTCGTTGATGAAGCGGGGCACGTCGTGGTTGTCGAGCAGGTTGGTGAGCATCAGGTGGCGGGAGAGGCCCAGGATGCCCAGGTCGTCCTGCACGCGCTGGGCCACCTGGTCCACCGAGCCGTCCTTGGCGAAGGCGTTCACCAGCGCCCGGCGCAGCGGGAAGTTGAAGGCCGAGTCGAAGCCGGCGTCGAGGTAGGGCTTGAGGTCGCTGGCCGAGCCCTCCCGGAAGACCTCGGCCACGTTGAAGAGCCCGGCGCGCACGCTGCCCACCCCGGGGATCCAGGAGTCGCGCCAGTAGGCGATGGGCACGTGCTTGGCGGTGTCCATGCGGATGCCGTCGAGGGCGAAGCGGCTCACCCAGCCCTTGCTCAGGTTGGTGAGGTAGCTGGCGACGGTGGGGTCTTCCTGCTTGAAGTCGGGGAGGCCCGCCAGCGCGCAGGTCTCGTCGTTGGTGCACTCGCTGGGGCTGTGGAACCAGGAGGGCCGCTGGCTCACGACGCGGGCGTTGTAGCCGGCGTGGTTGACCACCATGTCGAGGATGAACTTCATGCCGTAGGTGCTGGAGTGCAGGTCGGCGATCAGGCCGCTGAGGTCGCTGCTGGTGCCCAGCTTGGGCTCGAGGGCGCCGTCGTCGGGGTCTACGTAGTCCGGCCAGTAGCCGTGGTAGCCGCAGGAGCCGTCGCCGAGCTGCCCGACCTGCTTGTACGCGGGCGTGACCCAGACGGCGGTCATGCCCAGGTCCTTCAGGTAGCCCAGCTTCTGCCGCAGCCCGGCCCAGTCGCCGCCGTGGAACTTGCGGGGGTTGGCCGGGTCGTAGCAGCCCGCGGCCCCCAGGTTGTCGTTGGCGGTGGAGCCGTTGTAGAAGCGGTCCGGCAGCACCAGGTAGATCGCCTGGCGGCGCCACACCGAGCTGTCGGCCGCCTGCGGGCCGGCCCCGCCCCCACCCGGAGCACCCTCCTGCGGCGCCGCCCCGCAGGCCGTCAAGACCAGGACCAGTAGACCCAGAACCAGCTTCCACGCTCGAGCCATAATTCCCTCCCAGACCCGGCAGAATTGCCGTGCCCTGCTCAGAAGATGGGATTTTCGTCAACCAGGCTAACGCAGGATGAAGCGCTTCCACAAGGGGGTGGGGCTATGAGCCGATAAGGGCGGTGCTCCCGCGGGCATTGGGGCCAGCCTGTGACTTTCTAACCCGCAGGGCATAGAATGGGCGATTAACGGTGCACTGGATGGCCTATCGGGGGGGTTCATAGATGGAATTCGTTCTCAACGGCCGGCGGGTGCGGGTGCAAGACGTCGCGCCCCAGACCACGTTGCTCGATTACCTGCGCGCGTCGGGGCTCACCGGCTCTAAGGAGGGCTGCGCCGAGGGGGAGTGCGGGGCCTGCACGGTGGTGCTGGTGCGGGAGGGGCCGGCAGGCACCGAGTACCGCGGGGTCAATAGCTGCCTGCTGTTCCTGCCGATGCTGGCGGGGCAGGAGGTCTACACGGTGGAGGGGCTGGCGCAAGACGGCAAGCTGGCCGAGGTGCAAGCGGCCATGGTGCAGCACGGGGGCTCGCAGTGCGGCTACTGCACGCCCGGCTTCGTCATGAGCCTCTTCGCCGAGCAGTACCGACCCGACCGGGGCGCGGAGTTCGACCTGCACGCCCTATCGGGCAACCTCTGCCGCTGCACCGGCTACCGCCCGATCAAGGACGCCGCGCTCTCGCTGGGCCCGGCTCCCGACGACGCCTTCAAGGCCCGGCTGCGCGAGCCGGCCCCCGCGCTGGGCCCTGCGGTGTACGAGAGCGAGCAGGGGCGCTTCGTGCGGCCGGGGAGCCTCGAGGAGTGCCTCACCTTCCTGGCCCTGCACCCTGAGGCCAAGCTGGTGGCGGGCGGTACCGACGCGGCGGTGGAGTCGAATCTGCGCCACAAGCGCTGGGAGTTGCTGGTGGGCCTCGAGGCCATCCCCGAGCTCAGGGTCTTCGAGGAGCGCGGCGACGCCGTAGAGATCGGGGCGGGGCTCAGCCTGGGGGAGCTCGAGCGCCGCTGGGAGGGGGCGCCCCAGGCCGTGCGCGACCTGCTGCCGCTGTTCGCCTCGCCGCTGATCCGCAACAGCGCCACGCTGGGGGGCAACCTGGGCACGGCCTCGCCCATCGGGGACTCGCCGCCGGCGCTGCTGGCGCTGGACGCGGCGGTGCGGATCGCGGGGAAGGACGGGGAGCGCGTGGTGCCGCTGGCCGAGTTCTTCAAGGCCTACCGCCAGACCGCGCTGGGCCGGGGCGAGGTCATCGTCTCGGTGCGGGTGCCCAAGCCCTACCCGGCCCACAGCCGCTTCTACAAGGTGGCGAAGCGCCGCATGGACGACATCTCCACGGTGGCGGCGGGCTTCGCCCTCGAGCTCGACGGCGCGGGCCGGGTGGCGCGGGTCCGGCTGGCCTACGGCGGGGTGGCGGCCACGCCGGTGCGGCTGTTCGCGGTGGAGGAGGCCCTCACCGGCCAGCCCTGGAACGCCTCGAGCCTGTGGCGGGCCCAGGGGATGATCGCCGAGGTGCTCAAGCCCATCAGCGACCACCGCGGCAGCGCCGAGTACCGCCTGAGCCTGGCGCAGAAGCTGCTGGAGAAGTTTTACCACGAGACCGCCCAAACCGAGGGGGTGCCCAGATGAAAGCCGTAGGCAAGGCCATTCCCCACGAGAGCGCGGTGGAGCACGTCACGGGCCGCGCGCTCTACACCGACGACCTGCTCGGTCGCTTCCCCGACCTGCTGCACGCCTGGCCGGTGCTGGCGCCGCACGCCCACGCGCGGGTGACGGCCTTCGACCCCTCGAGGGCGCTCGAGGTGCCCGGCGTGGTCACGGTGCTCACCGCCGAGGACGTGCCCGGCGTGGCCCAGGCCTCGCACCACCACGACGAGCCGCTCTTCCCCGCCGAGGTGATGTTCCACGGCCAGCCGGTGGCCTGGGTGCTGGGGGAGAGCCCGGAGGCCGCCCGCCTGGGGGCGGACCGCGTGCACGTCGAGTACGAGCCCCTCCCCGCACTCCTCAGCATCGAGGAGGCCATCGCCGCCGAGAGCTTCCTGGCGGGGCCGCTGCGCCTGGGCCGGGGCGACGCCGCCGCCGCGCTGGCGCTCTCCCCCCGCCGCCTGAGCGGGGAGGTGCGCGTCGGGGGGCAGGAGCACTTCTACCTCGAGACCCACGCCTCCATCGCCCACCTCGACGAGAGCGGCGGGGTGATGGTGCACGCCTCGACCCAGCACCCCAGCGAGACCCAGGAGGTCGTGGCGCTGGTGCTGGGCCTGCCGCGCAGCCAGGTCACGGTGCAGTGCCTGCGCATGGGCGGGGGCTTCGGCGGCAAGGAGACCCAGGCCAACCCCTACGCCGCCGTCGCCGCGCTGGGGGCCTGGAAGACCCGCCGCCCGGTGCGGGTGCGGCTGCCGCGCCACCTCGACATGGCCCTCTCGGGCAAGCGCCACCCCTTCCTGGGGCGCTACGAGGCCGGCTTCGACGGCGAGGGCCGAGTGCTCGCCGCCCGCATCGAGCTCTACTCCGACGGCGGCTACAGCCTCGACCTCTCCGAGCCCATCCTCTGGCGGGCGATGTTCCACAGCGACAACGCCTACTTCGTGCCCGACCTCGAGGTCACCGGCTACGTCTGCAAGACCCACAAGACCTCCCAGACCGCCTTCCGCGGCTTCGGCGGGCCGCAGGGGATGGTGGTCATCGAGGACCTGCTCGACCGGGTGGCCCGCACGCTGGGCCTGCCGCCGGAGGCGGTGCGCGAGCGCAATTTCTACCGGGAGGGCCAGCGCACCCACTACGGCCAGGAGGTCAAGGACGCCGGGCGCATCCACGCCATCTGGTCCGAGCTCAAGGCCCGCAGCGGGCTCGAGCGCCGCCGCGCCGAACTCGCCGCGTTCAACGCCTCGAGCCCCCACCGCAAGCGGGGCCTGGCCGTCACGCCGGTCAAGTTCGGCATCTCCTTCACCGCCACCTTCTACAACCAGGCCGGGGCGCTGGTGCTGATCTACCGCGACGGCAGCGTGCAGGTCAACCACGGCGGGACCGAGATGGGGCAGGGGGTGCACACCAAGGTGCTGCAGGTGGCCGCGCAGAGCCTGGGGGTGCCGCTGGAGCACATCCGCGTCATGCCCACCCGCACCGACAAGGTGCCCAACACCTCGGCCACCGCCGCCTCCACCGGCTCCGACCTCAACGGCGCGGCGGTGCACCAGGCCTGCGAGACCCTCAAGGAGCGGCTGGCCCCGGTGGCGGCCCGCTACCTGGAGTGCCCCCCCGAACGGGTGCGCTTCGAGGAGGGGCGCGTCTTCCCCGAGGGGCAGCCCGAGCGCTTCGTGCCCTTCGCGCGGGTGGTGGAGACGGCCTACCTGGAGCGCATCCCCCTCTTCGCCCAGGGCTACTACCGCACCCCGGACATCCACTTCGACAAGGGCAAGGGGCAGGGCAAGCCCTTCCACTACTTCGCCTACGGCGCGGCGGTGAGCGAGGTGGAGGTGGACGGCTTCACCGGCGAGTACCGCTTCCTGCGCACCGACATCCTGCACGACGTGGGCGACTCGCTCTCCCCGCTGGTGGACCGCGGGCAGGTGGAGGGCGGCTTCGTGCAGGGGCTGGGCTGGCTGACGCTGGAGGAGCTGGTCTGGGACGCGCAGGGCCGGCTGGCGACCAATGGGGCGAGCACCTACAAGCTGCCCTCCTGGTCGGAGCTGCCGGAGGTGCTCGAGGTGCGCTTTTTGGAGCGCGCCACCGAGCCCGGCGTGATCTACGGCTCCAAGGCGGTGGGCGAGCCCCCCTTCATGCTGGCGATCTCGGTGCGCGAGGCCCTCAAGGACGCGGTGGCCGCCTTCGGCCAGGGCGGCGTGGTCGAACTCGACGCGCCCTCCACCCCCGAGCGGGTGTTCTGGGCCGTCGAGAAGGCGCGCGCCCAGAAGGAGGCCGCGGCACGGGGCGAAGGACCCCGGCCCGTGCACCGCGGGGACTGAGCGGCATGGACTGGGACTGGCCCGCCAAGCTGCGCGAGCTCGCCGAGGGGGGCGAGGCGGCGGTGATCGCGACCGTGGCGGCGGTGCGCGGCCACGCCCCGCGCGAGGCCGGGGCCAAGATGCTGGTCACGGCGGGCGCGGCCTACGGCACGGTGGGCGGGGGGAACCTCGAGGAGGTCGCCCTCCAGGCCGCCCGGCAGATGCTGGCGGGGCGTGAGGCGGGCCCCCGGCTGCTCACCGTGCGGCTCAACCCCAGGGAGGGCGAGTTCGGCCTGCAGTGCTGCGGCGGCGAGGTGACGCTGCTGCTCGAGCCCTTCACCCCGGCCCGCCCGGCCGTCGCGGTCTTCGGCGTGGGGCACGTGGGGCTGGCCCTGGCCCGAGTGCTGTGCCTGCTGCCCGTCGAGTTGTGGCTCGTAGACTCGCGGGCCCGCATGCTGGCCGAGGAGCGCTTGGCCCCGCTGGCCGGGGGCGAGGCCCGCCTGCGCGTCCGGCACCTGCCCATCCCCGAGCAGGCCATTCCCGAGCTGCCCGCCGGGGCCCACCTGGTGCTCATGACCCACGACCACCACGAGGACCTGGCGCTGCTCGAGGCCGCCCTGCGCCGCGGCGACCTGGGCTTCATCGGCCTGATCGGCAGCGGCGTGAAGTGGTCCAACTTCCGCCGGGCCCTCAAGGCCCAGGGCTTCAGCGACGCCGACCTCCAGCGCGTCACCACCCCCGTCGGCATCGAGGGGATCAAAGGGAAGAAGCCCGCCCACATCGCCATCGCCACGGCGGCCCAACTGGTGCAGGTGCTCGAGCGCGCCGCCACCCCCACCTTGCCGAAAGGGAAACTCGAGGTTTAAGCTCTCGGTGTACCAGGCTGTTCTGCATGGATAACCAGACCTGGGAACCCTCTCCCGCACCGTGACGGGTTTGCGTTCCAACCATGCGAGCCGCAGAAGTCCCTCCGGGGGCTGGTCTGCCGGCTCGAGCCCATGTGTTGGAGGTGGCGATGAAAGGTGAGTTCATGGAGGAAGCGGCCCGGCTGGCGCTGGAGAACGTGCAGTCGGGGCTGGGGGGGCCCTTCGGCGCGGTCGTGGTGAAGGACGGGCAGATCATCGCCCGGGGCACCAACCGCGTCACCCGCACCAACGACCCCACCGCCCACGCCGAGGTGGTAGCCATCCGCGAGGCCTGCCGGGTGCTGGGCACCTTCGACCTCTCGGGCTGCGAGGTCTACACGAGCTGCGAGCCCTGCCCCATGTGCCTGTCGGCGATCTACTGGGCCCGCATCGGCAAGATCTACTACGGCTGCACCGCCCAGGACGCCGCGGCCATCGGCTTCGCCGACCAGTTCATCTACGACGAGCTCGCCCGCCCCAAGAGCGAGCGCCGCCTGCCTTTGGAGCAGCTCGAGCGCCAGCTCTGCCTGCGGGCTTTCGAGGCCTGGGAGCAGGACACGAACAAGATCCCCTACTGACATGAAGCTCAGCGAGATCAACCGGCTCGACAAAGCGGCCTTCGTGGAACTGCTGGGCGGCGTCTTCGAGCACTCGCCCTGGGTGGCCGAGCGCTCGTGGGCCTCGAGGCCCTTCGCCAGCCTCCAGGCGCTGCACGAGGCGATGTGCTTCGCCATGCGCCAGGCCCCGGCCACCCAGCAGATCACGCTCATCCGCGCCCACCCCGAGCTCGCCAGCCGCGCCCGGATGAGCCCCGACTCGGTGCAGGAGCAGCAGGGCGCCGGCCTCGACCGCCTCACGCCCGAGGAGTACGGGCGCCTCCAGCAGCTCAACCGCCTCTACCGCGAGAAGTTCGGCTTCCCCTTCATCCTCGCGGTCAAGGGCAAGGACAAGAACGACATCCTCCAAGCCCTCGAGTCCCGCCTCCCCAACGACCGCGAGACCGAGTTCGAGACCGCCCTGAGCCAGATCGAGCGCATCGCAGGGTTCCGCCTCGAGGCGCTGGTGGAGGAGTAGGGCAAGTGTGTGGCTGGTGGCCCGTGGCGTGTAGCTTGTGGTGGACCCCGCCCCGTCCCTCCCCGACGGCGTCGAGGGCTAATGCGTACGGCGTACGACGTACGACCCGCGTTCGGCCATCAGCCATCAGCTATCGACTATCGACCATCAACCCCTGACAGGAGGTCCCCTTGAACTCGCTACACCAAGACCGGCTGAGGGTGATCAAATGGCCCTGGATCTTCGCGATGGTGGTGCTGCTGGCGCTGGCCTACGCGCTGGTGCAGGCCAACGGCTGGCAGGCCCACGCCCGCGAGTGGCTGGGCCTGGCGGTGCGCTGGCTGCACGTCGTCTACGGCATCGCCTGGATCGGGGCGAGCTTCTACTTCATCTTCCTCGAGAACGCCCTCGAGCGCGTGGGGGTGCGCTCCGAGCTCTCGGGCAACATCTGGACCATCCACGGCGGGGGGATCTATTACCTCGAGAAGTACAAGACCGCGCCCAAGGAGCTGCCGCCCTACCTGCACTGGTTCAAGTGGGACGCCTACCTCACCTGGGTCACGGGCTTTCTGCTCCTGGTCATCGTGTACTACGCCGACCCCAAGGCCATCCTGCTGGCGCCGGGGAGCCCGCTCTCGGACGGGGCGGCCATCGCGCTGGCGGTGGGGAGCCTGGTGGCGGCGTGGCTGGTCTACGTGGCGCTCTCGCGCACCGCGCTGCTGTACCGCCCGGCCCTGTTCTTGCTGGTGGGCGGGGTGCTGGTGGCGGCGGTGGCCCTGCTGCTCTCGCAGGTGTTCAGCGGGCGCGGCACCTTCATGCACGTCGGGGCGATGCTGGGCACCATCATGGCCGGCAACGTCTTCTTCGTGATCATCCCCTCGCAGAAGGCGCTGGTGAAGGCCGCGCAGCGGGGGGAGGCGCTGGACCCGGCCTTCGTGAGCTGGGTGCAGTTGCGCAGCCGCCACAACAACTACATCACGCTGCCGGTGCTCTTCACCATGATCGCCCATCACTTCCCCACCACCTACTCCGGCGGCCTGAACTGGCTGATCCTGCTGATGCTGTTCGCGGCCGGGGTGGCGGTGCGGCACTTCATCAACGTCACCGAGAAGCAGCACCACGCCACGCTCAAGGAGGGCGGGGCCATGCCCTACCTGCTGGTGGCGGCGCTGGCGCTGGTGCTGGGGGCCTTCTACCTCACCGCGCCCAAGCGGTCGGCGGCGGCCGCCGAAGGCCCGGCGGTGCCTTTCGGCGAGGCGCAGGGCATCGTCGCCACCCACTGCCAGGTGTGCCACTCGAGCCGGCCCACCCAGCCCGGCTTCGCCTCGGCCCCGGCGGGATTCGTGCTCGACACGCCCGAGCAGATCGTGGCCCAGGCCCAGAAGATCAAGCAGGTGGCCGTGGACTCGGAGTACATGCCGCCGGGCAACCTGACCAAAATGACCCGCGAGGAGCGCGAGCGGCTGGGGCAGTGGGTCGAGCAGGGGGCCAAGGGGCCTTAAAGTAGACGTATGCGGATCGCCCTGTTCTCCGACGTCCACGGCAACCGCTTCGCCCTCGAGGCCGTGCTGCGCGACATCGAAGTGGTGAAACCCGATGCTATAGCCAACCTGGGCGACCAGGTGTGGGGCGCCGCCGACCCGGCGGGGGCCTGGAGGCTCCAGCAGGGCCTGGGGGCGGTCACGGTGCGGGGCAACACCGACGAGTTCCTGAGCTACCCCGAGGGGGTGCGCAAAGCGCATACCGGCTTTGCCGGTAACCTGGACGAAAAGCTGGGCGGCGGGCTTCCCCTGGCCGCCTGGCTGCGCGAGCAGTTGGGGCCGGGCGTCCCCGAGGCCCTGAAGGCCCTGCCCACCGTGGCCGAGCTGGCGGGCGGCGCGGTGGTGATCGCCCACGGCTCGCTGCGCACCCCCCACGAGGCGCTGTTCCCGGCGGGGGAGGGCAACCTGCCGGTGGGCCGGGTCTCGGGGGAGATGCTCGAGCAGGCCGCCGCCTACCCCGCGGCCCGCGTGGTGGTGGTCGGGCACACCCACACCGAGCTGGTCGTGGCGGAGGGCGGGGTCAGCTTCGTCAACGCCGGCCCGGTCTCCCGGCCTCGCGACGGCGACCCCGTGGCCCGCTGGGTGCTGCTGGAGGAGCGGCTGGGGAGCTGGAGCGTGAGCTTCCGCCGCGTGCCCTACGACTGCGAGGCCGCCGCCCGCTGGGCGCTGGAGCATTCCCCCATCGGCGAGCAGGAGGCCCGGCAACTGCGCACCGCCCGCTTCCCGAGGTGAGACATGGCCCGCCTCTCGACCCACGTCCTCGACACCGCCCACGGCAAGCCCGCCGCCGGCCTTCGCATCGAGCTGTTCGCGGTCTCGGGCAGCAAGCAGGTCCTGCTGCGCGAGGCCGTGACCAACGCCGACGGCCGCACCGACGAGCCGCTCTTGTCGGGCGAGACCATCCCCACCGGCACCTTCGAGCTGGTCTTTCACGCGGGGGAGTACCTGCGCGGGAAGGGCCTCGAGCTCCCCGACCCGCCCTTCCTCGACCAGGTGGTCGTGCGCTTCGGCATCGCCGAGCCCCACGGCCATTACCACGTGCCGCTGCTGCTGTCGCCCTACGGGTACAGCACGTATCGGGGGTCTTAAGGGGTTGTATGCCCCACGTCCTACGTCCTACGTCCTACGTCCTACGCCAAACGCAAGACGTACGACGTACGACGTAAAACACTAAACTACCCTGACTATGGCTGACCTCGAGGCCCTCACCCAGCGCGTCCTGAGCGCCTGCGCCGACCTGGCCCGCATGAGCGAGGAGCCGGGGCGCATCACCCGCACCTTCCTTTCCCCGCCCATGCGCCAGGTGCACGCCTACCTGAAGGGGTGGATGGAGCGGCTGGGGATGTCGGTGTGGGTGGACCCCATCGGCAACCTGCGCGGCTACTACCCGGCCAACAAGCCCACCGCGCCGCGCCTGCTCCTCGGCTCGCACCTCGACACCGTGCCGAACGGGGGCGCTTACGACGGGGCCCTGGGGGTCGTGCTCGCCGTCGCCGTCCTCGAGGCCCTCGGGGGGCGCAGGCTGGGCTTCGGGGTCGAGGTCATCGGCTTCTCGGAGGAGGAGGGGGTGCGCTTCGGGGTGCCCTTCCTGGGGAGCCGGGCGCTGGTGGGGCGGGCCGACGCCGCCCTGCTGGCGCTGAAGGACGCGCAGGGGGTGAGCGTGGCCCAGGCGGTGCGGGACTTCGGCCTTGAGCCCGAGCACGTCCGGGAGGCCGCGCTTCAGGGCGAGGTGCTGGGCTACCTCGAGTTCCACATCGAGCAGGGCCCGGTGCTGGAGAGCCTGGAGTACCCGCTGGGCCTGGTGGAGGCCATCGTGGGGCAGAGCCGGCTCGAGGTGGGCTTCCGCGGCAAGGCCAACCACGCCGGCACCACCCCCATGCACCTGCGCCGCGACGCGCTGGCGGGGGCCGCGGAGTGGATCGGCCTGGTCGAGCGCGAGGCCTGGGGCGAGCCCGGGCTGGTGGCGACGGTAGGCCAGATCCAGGCCCTCCCCGGCGCGGGCAACGTGATCCCCGGCGAGGCGCGCTGCAGCCTCGACGTGCGCCACGCCCTCGACGAGGTGCGCACCCGCTCGGTGGCCCACCTCGTCACCCGCGCCCAGCAGGTCGCCCAGCGGCGGGGCCTCGAGCTCGCCTGGGAGGTCAAGCTCGACCAGGGAGCCGTGCCCTGCGACCCCACGCTGCTCGAGCGGCTGGAGTGGGCCGTGCAGGACTGCGAATTGCCCGTCCACCGCATGCCCAGCGGCGCGGGCCACGACGCGATGATCCTGGCCGAGCGGGTGCCCAGCGCCATGCTCTTCCTGCGCAGCCCCGGCGGCCTCAGCCACCACCCCGACGAGCGCGTGCTACCCGAGGACGTGACCGCGGCCTTGCGGGTGGGCCTGCGCTGGCTGGAGATCCTGGAGGAACACGGTGTTTGACCTGGTGGTGCGCGGCGGGACGCTGGTCCTCGAGCAGGGGACCGTGGCGGCCGACCTGGCGGTGGAGGACGGAAAGATCGCCCAGGTCGGCCCGGAACTGGGGTCGGGCCGGGAGGAGATCGACGCGCGCGGCCTGCACGTGTTCCCCGGCCTCATCGACGTGCACGTGCACTTCAACGAGCCCGGCCACGAGGACTGGGAGGGCATCGCCACCGGCAGCGCGGCCTTAGCGGCGGGCGGCGGCACGCTGTTCTTCGACATGCCGCTCAACTCCATCCCCTGCGTGCTCGACGCCCCGAGCTTCGACGCCAAGCTCGAGGCCCTGCGCGCGAAGTCCCTCACCGACTTCGCCCTGTGGGGCGGGCTCGCGCCGGATAACCTCGAGCGCCTCCCCGAGCTGGCCGAGCGCGGCGTGATCGGCTTCAAGGCCTTCATGTCCAACTCGGGCCTTCCCGAATTCCCCCACGCCGACGACCACACCCTCTACCGCGGCATGCAGGCCGCCGCCCGGCTGGGCCTGCCGGTGGCCGTCCACGCCGAGAGCGACGGCCTCACCGCGGGCCTGGCCGCCGAGATCCGGGCCAGAGGCGGGAAGGGCGTTCGCGACTACCTGGCCTCGAGGCCGGTGCTCGCCGAGCTCGAGGCCATCCAGCGGGCCACCCTGCTCGCCCAGGAGACCGGCTGCAAGCTGCACGTCGTCCACATCAGCTCGGGGCGGGGGGTGGCGTTGGCCGCCGAGGCCCGCGCGCGCGGGGTGGACGTGAGCCTGGAGACCTGCCCCCACTACCTCTTCTTCGACGAGGAAGACCTCGAGCGCCTGGGCGCCGTCGCCAAGTGCGCCCCGCCCCTGCGCCCGCAGGCCGAGCAGGAGGCCTTGTGGCAGGCCGTGCTGGGGGGTTCGGTGGACCTCGTGGCCTCCGACCACTCGCCCTCGAGCCCCCACCTCAAGGAAAACCCCGACTTCTTCGCGGTGTGGGGCGGGATCGCCGGGGTGCAGTCCACGCTGGCGGTGCTGCTCGAGGCCGGCTTCCACCGCCGGGGCCTGCCGCTGGAGGCCGTCGCCCGCCTCGTTGCTCGCAACCCCGCCCGGCGCTTCGGGCTTCAGGGGAAGGGGGGGCTCGAGGTAGGCCACGACGCCGATTTAGCCCTGGTGGACCTCGACCAACCCTTCACCCTGCGCCCCCAAGACCTCTTCTACCGCCACAAGCTCAGCCCCTACCTCGGCCACGGCTTCCGCGGCACCCTCCGGCGCACGGTGCTGCGGGGCCGGACGATCTTTCTGGACGGCGAGGCTGTTGCTCGAGGGGATGGTCAGTTGGTCAGGCCCGCCGGAAGGACCATCCTCCCAGGGTGAGCAACCCGGCGACAGCCCACGCGGGAGGGTTCGGCCCTACGGTTGTCCCGGGTTGGTTTGATCGTTGCGCCGGTGGGTAATGGGTTCAGTACCCTGGATGCTTTCGCTCCCTTCGGATGTGAAGGTATTTCGCACCAGCATAACCACGACCAAAACAAGCTCTACGGCGAGCCGAACCAGGAAAATGTTGAGCAGGAACACCAGAAACCAGATCGGCAGATAACCCGTCAGGAAAGCCAGCGGGTCTTCCACGGTCCTGCTGGTCTGTACCAGGCTCTTTATTTGCGTAAGAAGCACTCCGGCGAGTGAAAGCAGGTACAGGAACCTGACGGTCCGTACAGTAAAAATTCGGGTCAGTAGAAGATTTTGGAAAGAAAGGTCAAACAAGGTAGCCACTATGCCGGTGTCGGGTTCATCCTTGTTCAGTCTCGTCATAACTTAGCCCCCTTTTCTCCCGCGGATTACCCTACTTCAGAAAAGGACTGAAAATAAGAGCGAAGGCGATTTTCCCCGTGAGTAACATTGCCCCTAGTAGAACCGCGGAATTCGGCCTTAGCAAGGCCAGACCCCCAACAATGAGTGGTAAAGCCGTTAACAACTAATTGGGCCAGCGAACAATCTCACTGCGCTGTGAGAAAAGCGCAGCAGATATAAGGATTACGAGAAGAAGGTGGTCAGCCAAAGAGGCCTTTGACTTGCGAAAATGACTGATTGGGAGCAGCGCTGCTCCGAAAATTAGCAGAAAGACTGCTGTTGAAACGAGCAATGGTGTGGTCATCTGGCCTCTCTGGCTAGCTTATGTCAGCGCCCTCTGGTCAAAACAAGCGCAAGAATTATGATGCCAGCAAACCCCAACCAGTCCCAGGTTGGAATTAACCTGCCTGCTGCTATTCCTAGACCTGTGCCTAGGACCATATAGCCGACAGCTTTTATGCGTAGATATGATGGTAGAAACAAGAGTAGGGCAATAAACACCAGGATCGCTATATTTATTTCTATAGGGTCTCCGAGAGATCGAACGCCTGTGTCATAGCCGTACATGACTACCATGAGCTTGTACAAAGAGTCGCGAACCCTCGACATTTACATACACCCCGTGCGGCGACATTCCGTCATACCAAGTCCGTTCCCTCAAGTCCGACCAACCCTCACCCTCCAGGCTTCCCTTCCGAACGTAAGGCGGTTACAGCCAAAGCTTCCTCGTGAGTGGACGATTCGCGTGTGCTTTCCTAGTATACGAAGCTAGAATAAGTTCTATTTGGAGTACTTGTCAATGAGCCTTGATTTTCCCTTGGAAAGTAAAATGCCCTCATGCAGCAACTCGGCTTCACCCGCAGCAGCGTCCAGCCCGACCACGCCCTGCTCACCCCCGACACCTTCATCCGCGCCCTGCTCCCCGGCATGAGCAAGGCCATCGCCATCGTCCACACCGCCCCGGCGCTGGGGGCCGCCTTCACCGAGTACACCGTCGAGTTCGAGGCGGGCGGCCGGGTGGGGCCGGCGCCCGAGGCCGTGCAGCGCTTCGTGTACGTGCTCGAGGGCGAGGTGGTGCTCGAGGCGGGCCGCAAGAAGCACAGGCTCAAACCCGGCGGCTACGCCTACGTCCCCGCCGACGTGGCCCACGGCCTGTCCTCGAGCCAGCCCAGCCGCGCGGTGCTCATCGAGAAGCCCTACCACGAATTGGAGGGCGTGGAAGCCCCCAAGCTCTTCGTGGGCGACGAGGGCAAGATCCCCGGCACCCCCCTGGGCGGCGACGAGGCCCTGCAGGTGCGGGTGCTCATCCCCGACGCCATGCCCCACGACTTCCAGGTCAACACCATGACCTTCGCCCCCGGCGCCAGCCTGTCCCTGGTCGAGATCCACGTGATGGAGCACGGCCTCTTGATGCTTCAGGGCGGGGGCATCTACCGCCTGAACGAGAAGTGGTACCCGGTGCAGGCCGGGGACTTCATCTACATGGCCCCCTACTGCCCACAGTGGTTCGGCGCGCTGGGCAAGACCCCGGCCAAGTACCTGCTCTACAAGGACTGGAACCGGCACCCGCTCGAGTGAAGCCCATAGCTAAATAGCTAATAGCCAATAGCAAAAAGGCCAGTCGCTTTAGCAATAAGCTATCGGCTATCGGCTATCGGCAAGACTTCGGCCAACACGACGCCAGCTCATCCTCCGGGGGATTCATGGAAATCCACATCGACACCGACCGCCTGAGCCGGGAACTCGAGACCCTGGCTTCCTTCACCGACAGCCCGCCGCCTTCCGTGACGCGGGTGCTCTACACCCCCACCGACCTCGCCGCCCGCGAGTACCTCAAGGGCCTGTGCCGCGAGGCGGGGCTCGAGGTGCGCGAGGACCCGCTGGGCAACACCTTCGCCCGCTGGGCCGGGGAAGACCCCCAGGCGGGGGCGGTGGGCACCGGCTCGCACGTGGACGCCATCCCCCACGCGGGCCGCTACGACGGCACGGTGGGGGTGCTGGGGGGCCTCGAGGCCATCCGGGCGCTCAGGTCGGCGGGGTTCCGGCCCAAGCGCTCGCTCGAGCTGCTGATCTTCACCTCCGAGGAGCCCACCCGCTTCGGCATCGGCTGCCTGGGGAGCCGGGTGCTCTCGGGCGCGCTGAGCCCCGAGGCGGCCCGCGCCCTGAGGGACCCCGAGGGCCTCAGCCTGGAGGAGGCCCGGCGGCAGGCGGGCTTCGGGGGGGAGCTGGGGCAAGTCCCCCTGCCCGAGGGCTACTACTCGGCCTTCGTCGAGCTGCACATCGAGCAGGGGCCGCTGCTCGAGCGCGAGGGCGTCCCGCTGGGCCTGGTGACGGCCATCGCGGCCCCGGCCGCGGGCTGGTTCGAGCTCGAGGGGCAGGGCGGCCACGCCGGGGCGGTGCTGATGCCCGACCGCAAGGACGCCTTCACCGCCGCCGCCGAGCTGGCGCTGGCCGTCGAGCAGGCCGCCCGCCAGAGCGGCAGCCCCGACACCGTCGCCACCACCGGCATCTGCGAGGTGTTCCCCGGCGCGGTCAACAGCATCCCCAGCCGGGTGCGCCTGAGCCTCGACCTGCGCGACACCCGCCTCGAGACCCGCGACCGCGCCTTCGAGCAGATCCAGCGGCACGCCGAGCGCATCCGCCTCGAGCGCGGCGTGGAGGTGCGCTACACCCCCACCAACGCCGACCCCCCCGCCCGCTGTGGCCCGCAGGTGCTCGAGGCCCTGCACCACGCGGCCCAGGCTTGCGGCCTGCCCTACCTCGAGATGGTCAGCCGCGCCTACCACGACTCGCTGTTCATGGCCCGCGTCGCCCCCACCGCCATGCTCTTCATCCCCTGCAAAAACGGCTGGAGCCACCGCCCCGACGAGTACGCCTCCCCCCAGCACATCGAGCAGGGCGTTCGGGTGCTGGCTCACACGCTGGCAGAGCTGGCGGGAAGCTAAAGGCCCGTGGCGCGTGGCTCGTCGAGGGCCGAGGGTCCAGGGTCAAGGCGTACGACGTAGGACGTAGGACACGCGTTTTGCGTCTTGCGTTTCGCGTACGACGTACGACGTAGGACGTACGACGCACGACCCCGCCCTCAAACCCCCACGAACTTCCCGTCCTCCTGCAACACCTCCCCGTCCGCCAGGATGCGCCCGCCCTGCCGCAGGTCGAGCACCAGGTCCCAGTGGACCGCCGAGCGGTTGGTGCCGCCGGTCTCGGGGTAGCTGTTGCCTAGGGCGAGGTGGACGCTCCCGCCGATCTTCTCGTCGAAGAGCACGATGCCGGTGGGGTGCTGGATGCCGTAGTTGGTGCCGATGCCCAGCTCGCCCAGGAAGCGGGCGCCGGGGTCGGCCTCGAGCATCCCCAGCAGGTGCTCCTCGCCCCGCTCGGCGCGGGCTTCCACCACCCGGCCCCGCTCGAAGCGCAGGTAAACCCCCTCCACCCGCTTGCCCGAGACCACGGCGGGCAGGTTGAAGCGCACCTCGCCCTCGGCGGAGTCCTCCCAGGGGCCGGTGAAGATCTCGCCGCTGGGCATGTTGCGCTTGCCGTCGGAGTTGACCCAGGTGCGGCCCTCCACCCACAGGTGCAGGTCGGTGCCGGGGGCCTCGATGCGGATCTGGCTCACCTTTTCTAAACGTTTGATTAAGGCTGCCTGGAAGGCCGAGAGCTCGCGCCAGGCCGCTACCGGGTCGGGACGGTCTAAAAACAGCGCCTGCTCGACCATTTCGCGGAATTTCACGCTGCTCATCCCGGCCTGCTGGGCGTAACCGGGGGTGGGGTAGAGGGTCAGGCTCCAGCGCTTCTTCAGCCGCAGCTCGCTCAGGGGACGCCAGGCCTTCTGCCAGCGGGAAAGCACCGTGCTGGACACGTCGGAGAGCTCGAGCGGGTTCTCGAGGCTCTGGACGCGCAAGGAGGCGTCGGCGTGCTCCATGAGGGCGTGCCGGGTGGCGGGGATGCGCTCGAGCCACTCCCCGCCCTTGAGCAGGAAATCGCGCTGCTGGCCGGGGTATTCCAGCAGCAGCATGGGGTAGGCGCCGCGCTCGAGCAGCGCCGGCTGCAGCGCCTGCAGCAGGGGTAGGGCCGGGGTCTGGGCTTCGATGAGGACGTTCTGGCCGGGCTGGGCCTCGAGGCAGTAGTCGGCCAGCAGTTGGGCGAAGGCGCGTTCCACGGATTCAGGCTAACATTCACCGGGCGGCCCGAAAGGGTGCGTTATCATAAGCGGGAAATGAGCGAACCGCAAATTACGCCTTTGGCCCGTCGCCTGGCTGAAGAAAACGGCATCAACTGGCGCAGCCTCGCGGGCAGCGGCCCCGATGGGACCATCGTCGAACGCGACATCCTGGCCTACCTGGCTAAGGTGATGGCCGACAATTCCCGCAGCAGGTCGCGCTCGCCGCGGGTCATGCACCAGGTGTGGTTGTACTCGAACACCGGCCGGAGCACCGGCGAGAGGGCCCGGATCAGGGGGTACGTCGCCCGCACCTTCCAG